>CAZBFW010000402.1:0-4600 GCA_964491135.1 uncultured Phycisphaeraceae bacterium
CCACCCCCCTATCCTACACTCTTTCCCTACACGACGCTCTTCCGATCTGGCGTCCCCTTCTGGACGACGGACGGCGGCGGGTTCGAAGGCCCCCTCAGCCGCGAGTTGTACGTCCGCTGGGCCCAGTTCGCCGCGTTCAGCCCGATCACGCGGTTTCACGGGTGCGGGCCGCGAGAGCCGTGGCACTTCGGCCTACGGGCGGAAGCGACGGTCCGCGACGTCCTGGAATGGCGAATGCGGTTGCTTCCATACGTCTACTCCACGGCTCGGCAGGCGTACGATGCGGGGTGGCCGATGATGCGGCCGATGGCGTGGCTCGACGCGCGCGATCGGCGGTTCGCCAGCCTGGCGTCGCAGTACATGTTTGGCGACTCGCTGCTGGTCCGGCCGGTGACCGAGCCGCTGGCGCGGATTCGCAAGTCGGGCGGGACGGTTCGGACAGAGCTGACGGCCGGCACGTGGTATGACTTCTGGATGAATGATCGCGTGTGGCCGCAGGCGACGCGAGGCCGACGTGCAAGCAGGCCTGCCGTGTCCGCGGCGGCGCCGCTCGGGCGGATTCCGGTATTCGTGCGCGGCCCGGCCCTGGTTCCCTTGGCAGACACGGCCCCCTGTACCCGTCACCAGTCGTGGAACGCGCTGACGCTTCGGGTGTACGCGGGCGACCCGCGCTCCGCCTGGCAGGCGGATTTCATCCTCTACGAAGACGATGGCACGACCACGGATTACGAGAAGGGACAGTGTTTCCAGACCCGGCTGCATGCATCCTGTGAGCCGGGCGCGGCAATCTCCCTGACGATTGAGCCGGACAGACGTCACCGCACGTGTGCGCCGAGACATCGCGAGTGGCTCATCGAGTTGATCGGGCTGCCGGCGAAGCCGACGGTTCGCATGGCCGGGAACGCCCTGCCCGTCAGCAAGGCCCGCTCGGCCTGGATCATACGTGTGCCCAAGGTTGCGAGCACCCGGCCAGTGAAGGTGGACCTGTCAATCTGACGGCGGCATGCGCCCTTTCCTGCAAGAGGAAGCGGCGCGACGACGAGGGTCGCACACGTCACTTCTTGATGTCGATGACATACTTCTGGACCAGCTGCGTATCCATCTCGCTGGGGAACGTGAATGTGACATACGCGGCGTCCTCCGCCCCCAGGTCCACATCCGCAGCAGCCCGTCCGATCTCCTGGCCCTCCTTGTTGAGAGCCCGCGCTACCAACGTTGACTTGAACTCCTTCTGCGCGATGAAATACACGGAGATGCCTTTGCCCTTGTCAATGTCCTGGAATCCGACGCCCTTGGCAACGGTTTTGGAGATGCCCTGTTCGGTGAGCGCCGCGGCCAACTCCACTTCCACCGTCATCCTTGTGTCAATCTCTGTGCCGACGCCCGACGCGAAATCCGAAAGCGTTTCGGCAACCGCGCTGCCGGCCTTCTTGGCGTAGCTTTCGTCCTCCTTCTTGCACGCTGCGACGACAACGAGCGACACGACCGCGAGTGTCAGAAGGCCTTTCATCGGAATACGCTCCTCCTTTCGTGTTTCTGCGCCGGCCCCCAAGGCCAACGCCGTCCAGCAGAAATCCCGACAGGACACCTGCGTTTGCTCAGCCTACTGCCCGTACAAGACGTGTCAAGATTGTCTGCCAGGCCGAAAACCTCTTCTCCTGCAGTCCAGTCAGTGACTGAGGTCGGTTTCCTCCTGCATTTACTTTCCCCCGGGTTCTACACGCTGGATCCGGTTCCAGCGTTTCCTTTCTCCTCGGTTGACGTCAACGCGAATACGAACGCCGTTGCGACGCACCCAACCAGCCCCACCCACTTCAGAACCCGCCTTGTCCGGGAGCGCCGTCGCATGGGGACCACTGTACCGTGCCAGTGCAGAAATGAAGGCGAGAAGCTATCGTTCCCACAAGCCCCACACGCCGTCGGCAAGCCGTTCCTTGTGAAACTGGCGATCCGGCGCCGGTTCGAACCCCGAACGCCCAACCTGTGACCCGTAGTGATAGAAACCGCCACCGCACGCGAAGAGCACGTGCTCTTCCACGGCATCCATCCCATCGACGATGACCACGAAGCACTCGGCGGTGACGGGCCGGATGTCAGCCGGAAGAGCATCCGGTGCAATCGCACCCGGCGGGCCGACATCCGCGGGCGGCGGACGGTTCTCCAGAACATCCATAGCCCAGACCTGCAGTCGGTCCGCACCAATCCGCCACTTGACGCGGTTCCTGAGCCGTGTGTACGGGCCGAAAAACTGCAACAGAACCCACCCGACGACAAGCAGTCCGCCAATCAGGACGACAGCCCGCCGAACCGATTGTCTCCCGGTCCGCTTGTTGTCCCCCGTGGCTGCCTCCCCGCTTGCACTCATGGTCTTCTCCCATGGCCCCCCGCTTCAGCAGCCGCTGTGTTCGGAAGCGTCGTTCTGTATCCGTTGCCCGCACTCCGGGCAGACACCGCTGACGTTCCCGGTCAGATCGTAGTCGCAGTGCACACAGTATGGTTCCTCCTCGTCACCTGCCTGCCATCGCAGGCGAGTGAAGACCATTCGCGAGACCAGGTAGGCAGGCAGAATCGGCACCGCAACAACACCGCCTACGACAATCACATCGATCGGGTATGTGGTCACGAAGCCCATCGCTTCGCTGCGATCCCAAAGCTTGATGACGGCCACACCGACGATGACGAGCGCCACAGCCCACACGCAGCAGAACATCACAACTGCAGGAGCCAGCGACGCAGCAACGGACGAACGCGTTTCTCGTGTCTTCGCCCTCACAGACTCACGGTCTCCCCAGATTCTGGACACGCACCAGCGATGTTGCTCGTCAAATCATACCCGCAGTCTTGACAGTGGCCAGCGCCGTCCCGTCAATATTCGAAGACCGGGATTGGTCCCTGTCCGAGATCGATGAAATCGTCGGAATGATCCGTCGGGGTGGAAGCCCTTGCGCGTACGTCTTCCAATGCCAGGTTTGCGGCGCGTTCCGAGCCTATTGGGATTGTGATTGAGACAACAGGGATTGGCCCAGTGCGCCGGAACGGCCTCGGCACGTCGACGGAACGTCAGTCCCCCACACCGCTTCCACCCGGCATCGGTCGCAGTCCGAGGCCTCCACTTCACATCGGACACTTGCCATTCGACAGCCGCCGTCTTGATGTCGCCTGCGCCGCGCCTATGATACTATTGGACGGCAGGCACAGTTCTTCCAGGGGGCGCTTTCATGTTTCCGCTTTTCTTGCGATGCGCACTGAACCTGGACGAACCGATAGACCTGGCAACCATATTCGAGGGTGAGCCACCTTCGGCAAGTCGAATCCTGAGATACTGCCTGGTCGAAACGCTCTCGAATGGCGGCGCGGCCTTGGACTGTTTCGTGCATGAGGATGACCGAGCTTTTCGCACCTGCATGTGGATCCCGAGTCACGGCCCACTGGGCACCTGGTATGAATTCGTCCCGCCTCCCTTTGAGACGGGCCTGCGGATCATGCGGATGCTGCGCGCCCGAACCTCCGCCAAGAGAAAACAGGACGGCTACACCCGCGGCGTAATTCACTGCCGGTGGCAAAACGCCGTGCGCAGGTTTACCGTTGAATGCCCGCACGCCTGGGAACTGCGGGTCTTCTTCGGCCCGCAGCGTCCCGCCCGACTCCCATACACGCTGTTTCTGACCGGCCGAATCCTGCTGCCGCCGGACCACGACACCCGCCCACGAAGCGCCTACGGTCCGTGGAACGGAGGCAAAGACGCACCAGCCTGACTCTTCCGCCCAGACCTTCTCATCTCTTCGTCGCTTCGTCTCCCGGCCCCTCCGGGATGCCTTCGTCCCTCCGTCCCTTCTTAATATCGATAATGCTCCGGCTTGTACGGCCCTTCGATCGGCACGCCGATGTAGGCGGCCTGCTTCGCGTTCAGCACGGTCAGGTTCGCGCCAAGCTTCTTAAGATGCAGCCGTGCCACCTTCTCATCCAGCAGCTTTGGCAGCGTATAGACCTGCTTGCCGTACTTGTCGTTTGCCCGGTTCTCCCACAGGTCCATCTGCGCAATCACCTGGTTCGTGAAGCTCGCGCTCATCACAAAGCTCGGGTGCCCGGTCGCGCAGCCGAGGTTCACCAGCCGGCCCTCCGCCAGAATGGTCACCACCTTGCCGTTCGGCCAGCGCACCTGATCCACCTGCGGCTTGATGCGGATCCGCTCCAGCTTCGGGTCGTCGAACAGCGCATCCACCTGGATCTCACTGTCAAAGTGGCCGATGTTGCAGATGATGGCCTGGTCCTTCATCTTCTCCACGTGCGCCCGCGTGATCACGTCCACATTGCCCGTCGATGTCACGAATATGTCACCGTACTCACACGCCTCGTCCATGGTGACGACGGGATAACCTTCCATGCACGCCTGCAGCGCGTTGATGGGGTCGATCTCCGTGACGCACACGCGGCCGCCCAGCCCCCTGAACGCCTGCACGCAGCCCTTGCCCACGTCGCCGTAGCCGCACACCACGCAGTTCTTGCCCGCGATCATGACGTCCGTGGCCCGCTTGATCCCGTCCATCAGGCTCTCGCGGCAGCCGTAGAGGTTGTCGAACTTGCTCTTGGTCACCGAGTC
>CAZBFW010000403.1:0-4598 GCA_964491135.1 uncultured Phycisphaeraceae bacterium
ACTCGCATCCCAGACAAAGCTTAGCTCGGCCCGCGTGCCGCTGAGCGTCTGCAAGGTACGGGAGATGCCGTTGACCAGCCATTCCACCCGGGCGAGCCTTGCGTTGTCGGTGGCCGTGGCGCCGATGCCTACCTGAGAGGCAACGAGCGTGCCGTCCGTCGGGTGGTTGATGATCACGACCGGCGGCTGTGTGTCCGTCGTGCCGCCGTCGGCACCGCCGTCTCCGCCCGTCTGCGCCACAAGCACGGTGATGTCGGCGGGCCGGGAGACATTGCCGTACACGTCCGTGGCCAGGCAGGAAATCGTGTGCGGCCCGGGCAGCAAGGCGGCCGTGTTCACCGCGAAGAGGTAAGGCCGGAAGAGATCGGACGCTCGGACCTGGCCGTCCACCAGCAGGGTTACGTCGGCGATGTCGCCGGCGTCCGTCGCTTGGGCTGCGATCCGCAGCATGCCGGACACCGTGGCGCCATCGGCGGGGTGGGTAACGGAAACAACCGGGGGGGCTCGATCATCGTGCTCGATCAGCGCCTCCGCGGCGGCGACGGCCGCCTGGGCGTCGAGGACGCCCTCGCCGTACTCGTCGTCCCTGCCCGCCGGTCCGACATCGCGGGCGGTGGAGAGAAGCAGATCGGTCACCGTTGCCGGGCGCAGGTCGGGACGGACGGACCAGACCAGGGCGGCGGCCCCGGCCACGATGGGGCTGGCGAACGACGTGCCGCTGACCCCGCTGCAGCCGCCGTCGAGGGCGGGCGCAAGGATTCCCGTGCCCGGGGCGGTGAGGTCGACGAAGGGGCCGGCCGAGGAGAACGAGGCACGCTGTGCGTCGGCATTGAGAGCACCGACGAACACGGCCGCCGGGTTTTTGGGCGTTGTGTACGTTTCCCCGTCATTGCCCGCGCTGATGAGGGTGAGGCCGCCGCGGGCGCGGACGAACTGCGCCGCACGCAGCACGGTGCGATCTGCCTGGAGCGGGGCGAAGCTGACGTTGATTACGCGGGCCTGGTGCTGTACCGCCCAGATCATGCCTTTGGCGATGTGCCGGGTGGTGCCGCGGCCGGACTCGTCCACCACCACGACGGGCAGGATGGGGCTGGCCCAGCTCACGCCCGCGATGCCGACCCCGTTATTGGACATGGCCGCCGCGATGCCCGCGACGGATGTGCCGTGCCCGACCTGGTCGTCGGCGCCGTCCGCGTTGCTCCACACGTTTCGGCCGGCCAGCACCTTGGCGGAGAGATCGCCGTGTGCGGTGCTGACGCCGGTGTCGATGACGGCGATGATGATGTTCTCGCTTCCGGTGGTGGTGGACCAGGCCTGCGGCAGATTCACCACGCTGAGGTAGTTCTGGGACGCAAACTCCGGATCATCGGGTACGTTGTCCGGTTCGTAGAAGTAGCTTTTCTGGACGGCTTCCACCTGTGGATCGCGGGCCAGCGCCTCTGCTGCCGCCTGGAGGCTGCCATGGGCCACGCGAAGGACGGTCGTATCCAGTTCCGGCCAGCTCTCCACCAGCGTGGCCCCCGCGGCCGAGAATGTTTCGCGGAGGGTGTCTGCATCGGCGGCCGGCAGGGTGTGGACCAGCAGTTCATCCGGCACGTGGGCGAGGCCGGCCATCGCGGGTTCAGCGTCTTCGAGGAAGGTGGCCGCAGCGGGCGACACGGGGGTATCGGTCGGGCTGGCGCCGTTCGAGTTGTCATCGGCGGGGTCGGCGGGTCGGCCCGGGTCGGTCGGCGTGGAGGAGGGTACCGGGCGTGAGCCACACTGGGCGCAGGCGAAGGGGAAGAGGACGATCAGACCCCAGCGAACCATTGATCCCGGCAGTGCCATCTGGAGGGCTCCGAACGGTTGTATCGGCACTCGGCTGCGGATGGGTTCCGGAACCGCATCGCGGACGGGTGGGCCGCATATAGATGATCGGCGGCGCGGCGGCCTGGGGTCGCGGATTATCCGGACCATCGTGGATGTACAGCAACTGTGTAATAAATGTGCTGGAGGGGCCAATTTGAGTGTGTTCGACGCTGTTCCGGCTCAGCATGGTGCAACAGTATTAAGGTTCGTAACTATAGCTACTTAAGTCGTATTCGTGGGTTGCGTTTATGTGGGGGGATTCGGATTGACTTCGCATTTCGGCGGGTGTAACGTTAAGAATATAGCGGATAGCGTGCGGTCGGCTGCGCTGCGGGTTCACCGCAGTGCGTGCGAGCGCCGCTTGTGGAAAGTCTGCTATACTGGAATTATTGCTGAGACGCCCTTTGTTTGTTGGGGCAGGCTTACTGGTGGTTGCGTATGTACCCTAACGGCGGTTCGTGCTAAGGGTCATGCGGTGTAGGGACAGTCGGGGGGGATTGGGGACCCGACAGGATTGCGAGAGCGAGAAGCGGGGGGTGAACTGCACAGTTGGGGTAAACATTTGACAGTCTGGATAAGCGGAACCGAGCAGCACCGCTCACTTCTCCCCGTGGTGCGAAAACGAACGCGAATCCGGATTCTGCAGTGACAAAAGCGAATGGGGGCGTTGCCGTGAAATCCGCTGGGCGGGCGTGATGAGATTGCTCGTCGGCGAGGGTGTGCTTTGCGGCGTTCTTCGGCGCAGGTCTTCCCGGCGAAATCCCCCAGCGGTGAAGCGGGTGTCAGAGCGCGGCAGGAGGAGAAGGCAGTTCGGTGCAGTCGTTGGAGTGGTATCGTCGACGCCTGAGTGCGATGTCGGTGCCTGAGGTGCTGTGGCGCGTGCGATCACGGCTGACTCAGGCGGCGGACCGCTGTGTGGCGGTGCGCCGTCGCCGGCTGCCCGCGATGGAGCACATTGCGGGCGGCAACGGCGAGAGTGGGCGGTTCGACGGCCGACTGGCCGGCCATTTCTCGGGTGTGGAGTCTGAGCAGTCGCCGCGGGTGGCGTCCTGGCGTGAAGAGCTGATCGATCGGGCGGAGCGGCTCTGTCAGAATCGTGTCTCGCTCTTTGAGTGCGTCGATTGCGATCTCGGGCGGGAAGTGAACTGGAACTTCGAGTACGAGGCGTGTCGGCAGACGCCCTTGCGGGATGCGAGCCGTATCGACTATCGGGATTATGGCGAGACCGGTGACGCGAAGGTCGCGTGGGAGCCGAGTCGGCATCAGCACCTGGCGGTGCTGGGACGGGCGTATCGGCTGACGGGCGACGAGCGTTACGCGGCAAAAGTCGTGGAGCAGATTCTGAGCTGGATCGGGCAATGCCCGTTCGGCGTGGGGATGCAGTGGCGCAGTCCGCTGGAGTTGGCCGTTCGCGTGATCAACTGGTCGTGGGCCCTGACGCTGATCGACGGAGCGTCGTGCCTGACGAGTGATGTGCGGCGGACGATCATTCCGGCGGCGTATCGGCACTTGTGGGAGATCGCCCGGAAATACTCGCGATTCTCCTCGGCGAATAATCATCGAATCGGGGAGGCGGCGGGCGTGTACATCGGCAGCCGCTTCTTCCGGAGCCTTTGCGAAGCGAAGACGTGGGCGGAGGAGGCCAAGGCGATTCTGTGCGAGGAGATGGAGCGGCAGGTTCTGCCGGACGGCGGGCACGCGGAGCTGGCAACGGGGTATCACCTGTTCTGCCTCGAGTTCTTCCTGTACGCCGGCCTGGCGGGTCGCTGGACAGGCGAGGAGTTTCCGCCCGCATACTGGGCGAGGCTGGAACGGATGTTCGAGTTCGTGGCGGCGCTGGCGGAGGGCGGCGATGCGCTGCCCATGTTCAACGATGCGGACGACGGGCACGTGCTGCGGCTGTGTGCGCGGTCCAAGCGAGTGCAGGGGCTGCTGGCCATCGGGGCGGTGCTGTTCGAACGGGGCGATTTCAAGGCCCTGGCAGGCGGTTGTTGCGAGCCGGTGTTGTGGATGCTGGGAAGGACCGGGCTCGATGCGTTTGATCGGCTGGATAGCGGTGCCGCGCCGGGGACGATTTCCAGCCGGGCGTTTCCCGACACGGGCGTTTACCTGCTTCAGAGCGGCGAACGTGGCGGGGAGGACCGCATCAGCGTTACGGTGGACTGCGGGGGGCTGGGGTTTGGCGCGATCGCGGCGCACGGCCACGCGGATGCGTTGAGTTTGACGCTTCGGGTATTCGGGGTGGACGTGTTGGTGGATCCGGGCACGTACGACTATTTCAAGGACCTGCGGTGGCGAGATTACTTCCGCAGCACGCGTGCCCACAACACGGTTGTGGTGGACGATCTGGACCAGTCCGAGCTACTGGGGCCGTTTCTGTGGGGGCGACGGGCGAACGCGCGATGCGTTCGCTGGGAACCCGCCGCGTGGGGAGGAACGGTGGAGGCGGAGCACGACGGGTACGAGCGGTTGGGTCGTCCGGTGCGGCACCGGCGCACGGTGAGCCTCCGTGCAGAGCGGCGTGAGATTACGGTGGTGGACGACCTTTCCGGCGCCGGTTTTCACCGTGCGATGCAATGCTGGCACTTTGGGGAGTGCTGCGACGTCCGCAGGACGGAGGAGCGCGGGCACCTGATCGTCGAGTGTCCAAAGGGGATCGTTCGGGTGGAGCTGGATGACTCGCTGGAGCTCGCGATGTCGCGAGGTGAGGAGGAGCCAGATCGGAAGAGCACACGTCTGAACTCCAGTCA
>CAZBFW010000404.1:0-4589 GCA_964491135.1 uncultured Phycisphaeraceae bacterium
GGGCCTGGCGATCCGCTCCTGCCGGCTCTGTGGCCGGTAGTATGCCCGGTTTGGGTGTACGTGTCCACCGCAGCCCGCTCCTGTGCGATGGATCTCCCCACCCGGAGGATCGGCCCGCCCCAGCAGCGCCCCGGCGCGGTTCGGGCGGGAGTGTGATGCTCCGACCTTGCAGTTTGTTGTCCGACCCGGGTAGAATGAGTTGCAGGGGGGAGGAACGGATCGAACCTGCGTACGCACTTCGTAGCGGCAGAACATCGTTCCTTCGATCGCAGAGAGAGAACACACCTGTGCTTCGGGTGCAGGCGGACGGCGTATCGGCTCTCTGAACAAAGGAGGAAAGAATATGAAGAGGTTTGCATTGGTCTTGGGCGTGGTGTTCTGTGCTCCGGCGGCGTTCGGTGCCCTGTATACGCAGGACTTCGAAGCGGATTCGACGGCCAATTGGACCGTCAATGATCCGGCCCTGAGCGACATCGGAGTCGACTTTTTCTATGACTACAGTGCCATAGGGGTGCCACCCGCTCCTGGCGGCACGAGCACGCGCGGCCTGAAGATGACGTGTAACAACTCGGGCGGCGTGTTCTCCGGTTTCAGCGTGTCACCGACGGGCCAGAGCTTCAGCGGGAATTACACGGTCACGTTCGACATGTGGCTCAACTACGTCGGACCGGTGGGGCCGGGTGGAAGCGGTACGACCCAACTCGCCGAGATGGGCATCGGCACGGCGGGCAACGTGGCCGTATGGCCGGGTTCGACACCAAAGGAAAGCGTGATGTTCGCCACGACGCTGGACGGCGGATCGAGTTCGGATTTCCGTGCGTATTCGTCGGCCGCGCCGACGTCTTATGGGGCCGGCAATGCGGTCTATGCGGCGCCAGGCGGCGCGATCAACAACTCGGACCCCTATTACATGGCGGCGTTCCCGAGCGTCTCGGCACCGGTTGATCAGGTGACGCTGTTCCCGGGCCAGACGGGTGCGACTGACGCCGGCGAGGCTTCGTTCGCCTGGCGCGAAGTGGAGATCAAGGTGCTCGACGACGTCGTCACCTGGTCGATTGACGGCACGCTGCTCGCCACGATAGACCTTACGACGGTCACACTCGGTGGTGGGAATATCCTCTTCGGACACAGTGACACGAACGCAGGTTCGTCCTCCGACCCCAATGACTCCTTGTTGAACGTCACACTGATTGACAACATCGTGGTCATACCCGAGCCGGCCACCCTGGCCCTGCTCGCCATGGGCGGGCTCGCTCTCTTGCGGAAGCGATAGCAGCCACTCGGGAATCTGTCTCGACATGATCGGGCCGCCCCTCGTGGGCGGCCCTTTTTTCTCATATCTGAACCGGCACGCCATCCTTCGCCGTATCTGCGTCTCCCGCTGCCGTTGCACCGAGCCCGCTCGGAGCGGAACTCCCGGCCCGCCAGCCCGTTACGTTGACCCCGGCCCGCACCTGTCGTCATCGGCAGCGGCACGGTCTATACTCCCCTGCACAAGCAGCAGGGCGTGAACCGCTCTGCAATCGGGGTGAACGGAAGAGACCCACAAGGGGGGCTCCCATGGCGAGTGACTCGAGGCGGATCGGACTGGCGATGGTCGCGATTCCGGGACTGATCATGCTCTCCGCATGTGCGGCGGGCCGCACCGAAGAGGGCTGGCGGGCTGAACAGGTGGCGGTCCCCGCGACGGAGGAAGCAACGGCGGATGCAAGGCCCGCGCCCGCTCCGTTTATGTTTCGCGAAGCGAAGCTGCCTCGCGGGTTTCCCCCGCCGGGCCCGGTGGGCGAGGTGATCGTCAAGGATTACCCCGCGTATCGTCTGGCCCGGACCCAGTCCGGCGAAGCCGATGGCGTGACCGGGCCAAACCAGATGTTCCGGCCGCTGTTCAATCATATCCGGCGGAACGACATTGCCATGACCGCACCGGTCGAGATGGGGGGCGCCAAAGCCCCGCTCGCTTCCGCAGACGCCGGGCCGGCGGCCGGCACGAATGCCCTCACCTCCATGGGGTTCTTGTACGCGGAGCCGTTTCTGGGCTCGACGGGTCCGGACCCCTCGGACTCCCGCGTGGTGGTCGAGGACATCCCGGCCATGACGGTCGTTTCAGTCAGCTTGCGGGGCAACTACACCCCCCGAAACTTCGCTGCGGGTGTGGATGTGCTGCGGGTCTGGCTCGCGACGCGATCCGACCAGTTCCATGTCGTGGGCGAACCTCGTTATCTCGCGTACAACAGTCCGTTCGTGCCGGGGCTCTTCAAGCTCGGCGAAGTGCAGATCCCGGTGGAGCGAATTGCCGTACTGGATTAGGCCGGAGCCTCGTCTCCGACGCGGGACCCGGTCACGTCGCACAAGGATCCCGAACCGGCCTCAGGGTCGGCCCCTTACATTTGCGAATCCCTGGCCTATAATGGCGCATGGCGCGGTGTTTCGGCGGCTCTCGGCCGCCGCCTGCCGGTCGTGGATCATCCCCGTCGGTCGTCGGCCAGGAGAATCCCATGCGGCGCATGGCGGTCATCAACCAGAAAGGCGGCGTCGGCAAGACCACCACGGTGTGCAACCTGGGCGTGGCCCTGGCCGCCCGCCGGAAAAAGGTGTTGACCATCGATCTCGATCCGCAGGCTCACCTCACCCTGCACTTTGGGGCCGAGCCCGGCACCGACCGACCCAGCGTGTACGACGTCCTCGTGCGCGGCACGCCCCTGGACGACGCCACCATCAAGATCCGCAAGAACGTCTGGCTGGTTCCGTCGCACACTCGATTGGCCGGCGCCGAGGCGGAGCTGGTTTCCGCGGTCGGGCGTGACGTGCTGCTGCGCGACGCCGTCGTGGACTCGCGGCGAAAGTACGATTTCGTGCTGATTGACTGCCCGCCTTCGCTGGGTGTGTTGACGCTCAACGGGCTGGCCGCGGCCAATGAGGTGATCATCCCCCTGCAGGCGCACTTCCTGGGTCTGCAGGGCATGGGCAAGCTTCTGGAGACCATCACTCTGGTCCAACGCCGGATCAACAGCGATCTTCAGGTGGGCGGCGTCGTGCTCTGCATGTTCGAGGCCGGCACGAAGCTGGCCGGCGAAGTGGTGGACGATTTGCGACGCTTCCTCGCGGAGGCGCGAGGCACAAACGTGCCGTGGTCGCAGGCCCGGCTCTTCGACGCGGTGATCCGGCGGAACATCAAGCTGGCCGAATGCCCCAGTTACGGCCTGTCCATCTTCGACTACGAACCGCACTGCAACGGCGCACTGGACTATGCCCGACTTGCCGTGGAATTGCTGGGCGTCGCTGAAGAGCCGGCCGCGACGGAGCCGGCCAGCCGTGCCGACGCCCCCGCCCCGGCCATGCGTATCGATGCCCATGACTCGCAGGACTCGTCCATTGCCAATATCGCCTGATGAACAGAAACCGGCGCCTGTCCCGGCGGAACCATGCGATGGCGGGCAATCTCTCCAGCCGTTGCCGATCCGGCCCTGGTGGGCGCACCCGCTGACCCTGCTGTGGCTGGGCTGCTGGGCCGGGCTTTTCGTGATCACGCACATCCCCGTGCCGAAGGGCACACACCTGGTCACGGGCATGGACAAGGTCATCCACCTGGTGGCCTATTTCGCTCTGGCCACGCTGGGCGCCCGAGCGGCGATCGGCCGTGGCGTCCGGATCAGCGGGCGCTGGATCATCACCTGGACCCTGGTGTACGCCACATACGGGGCGCTCGACGAAGTGCTTCAATCCTTCGTCCACCGCAGCGCCTCGTTCCTCGACTGGCTGGCGGATGTCGCCGGACTGATCCTCGCCGCCATCCTGGTCTGGATGTATCCCAACCCCACCCGCGGCGACGCCACTGAAGTCGAAGAGGACGAGAATATGTTCGGCACATAGTGCCAAGGCACATCGCCGGTGGATCGCACGCCTACGGACCCGCTTTGGCTCGCCACGCGTTAAAGCACAAGACACTGTAACCGCCTGTCAAAAAGTCTGTTACGCAACGGAACGAGCCCTCAGCCGCCCCCGCGCGGGCATGCCCCATCCGGCTTGAACGGCCCGCAAAAACGCATTGATTTCGCGTTGCGGATGTGAGACACTGACTGTAACAGTTCGAGGTGTGCCCAGATCGGGCAAGGAGGGGTTTGCCAGATTGCATATCGGCAGCCGTTTCGGGCACCGGACCCTGCGCAGGGAGGCGGGGGCCGAGGGTGGTTGGCGTAAACCGGCGCTGCGGAGATGAATCGGCGCGCCGGCGATCCATCCATTCGCAGGACCTGCAACGTTGTGCCGTGACGCTGCGCCATTCGCTCGCCGTCACGTTGATCGATTGGCTTCGCCGTTTCACCGTCCAAGCGGCGGCGAGCCGCGAGGACACAACGAAGGAGGCATGTCATGTCCGGGCGATTGACTGATTCCACGATCATGCGAGTCTTGCTTGTCACCACGTTGATGGCTTTTCTGTGCGTGGGTTCCGTGACCGCGACGAACCCCGGCCCGCTGGGCGATACCGGCCAGCCGGAGACGGTCAAGACCGCCATCGAGCAGTTCTGGCTCAGTACGTACCCGGCGGAGGGGTCGGCCTGTCCCGACAACGGTGGCTGCGGCCCCTGCGA
>CAZBFW010000405.1:0-2363 GCA_964491135.1 uncultured Phycisphaeraceae bacterium
GATAATGAGCGGTGACTGGAGTTCAGACGTGTGCTCTTCCGATCTCCCGCAAACCCCATCAACGACATGACCAGCCCCTCGCGGAGCGGATCGATCGGCGGGTTCGTGACCTGCGCGAACAACTGCTTGAAGTACGCGAACAGCAGCTTCGGCTTGTCGGACAGGACGGCCAGCGGCGTGTCCGTGCCCATGGAGCCGACCGGCTCCTGCCCGTTGAGTGCCATGGGCGTCAGGATCATCTGAAGCTCTTCGCGGGTGTAGCCGAACATCCGCATCTGCCGCACGATCGTGCCCGGGTCGCTCCGGGCGGCCTTCGCCGCGTCGAACAAGCCCCGCAGCTCGATGTGGTTCTGCTCCAGCCACCTCCGATACGGCCGCCGCCGCGAGATATTCGCCTTGATTTCGGTGTCTGCGACCACCCGGCCCTCGTTCATGTCCACCAGGAACGTCCGACCCGGCTGAAGCCGGCCCTTCGTCTGGATGCGCTCCGGCGGGAACTCCACCACGCCGACCTCGCTGGCCAGCACGACCAGCCCATCTGTGGTCACCACATAACGGCACGGCCGCAGGCCGTTGCGGTCCAGAGTGCCGCCGACCAGCCGCCCGTCCGTGAAGATCATGGCGGCCGGTCCGTCCCACGGTTCCATGATGGCGGCGTGATACTCGTAAAACGCGCGCCGGTCCGTGCTCATGTGATAGACCGGTCCGAACGCCTCCGGGATCATCATCATCATGGCGTGCGGCAGCGACCGCCCGGCCCGCACCAGCAGCTCCACCGCGTTGTCGAAGCAGGCGGAATCGCTGCCGCCCGGCTGAAGCACGGGGAACAGGTCTTCCAGGTCGTTGCCCAGTTCCGGGCAGGCCATGCTCCGCTCGCGAGCCCGCATCCAGTTCGCGTTGCCCTTGAGGGTGTTGATCTCGCCGTTATGGGCGATGACCCGCAGTGGCTGCGCCAGCCGCCAGTTCGGAAACGTGTTCGTGCTGTACCGTTGATGCACGACGGCCAGGGCGGTCACGATCCGCTCGTCGGCCAGGTCCGGGTAGTACGCGAAGAGCTGCGGGGCCAGGAACATGCCCTTGTAAACAAGAGTTCGGCACGACATCGAGCACACGTAGAAGTCCAGGGCCGATTCGCCGAATCTCTGGCGTGCCAGCCGTTCGGCCCGCTTGCGGGCCATGTACAGCCGGCGCTCCAGCGAATCGCCTTCCAGCCCGCAACCGTCATAAAAAACCTGGGAGATGGCTGGTTCCGCGGACCGGGCCGCTTCGCCCAGGCGGTCCGGGTTGGCGGGCACCTCCCGCCGCCCGATCAGCCGCAGGCCGTAATGGGCGGCGGCTGCATCCAGCGTCGCGTGGCAGGCGTGGCCCAGTTGGGGATCTTTCGGCCCGAAAACGGAGGCTACGCCGTATCGACCCAACTCCGGCAGGTCGAAACCGAGACGGCGCCCCTCGGCGTCGAGGAACGCATGGGGAATCTGGATGAGGATGCCGGCACCGTCGCCGGTCAATTCGTCGCTGCCCGCGGCGCCGCGGTGAACCAGGTTCATGAGAACCTGCTCCCCGTAGCGCAGAATCGCGTGGTCGCGCCGGCCGGAGATGTTGACCACCGCCCCGATGCCGCACGCATCGTGCTCAAAGGCAGGGTCATACAGTCTGCGTCCGGCGATGATGTCGGTGACGTTCATCCCATTCCCATCTGGTCTTTTCGGAGTGGCTCAGAGTGGCCCAGGGCAACCGGTCGCAGGGTTGCGAACATCCATTGTAACCCGTTTGCCGCCGGTCGTCCCAGGGGGCATGTGAAAGAATTCTCTTTTTATGCCCCTGATTCGTGAGTATTTTTCCGCATGAAAGAACGAGATTCGCATAACATGCACAGAGCGGATGCGCGGACTGTCGAACGGCGCCGCTCGCTCGGGCTGGCTGCGCAGTTGGGTGGCGCCCTGGCATGCGAAGGGACGAAGCGACGGAGCGACGAAGGGGCGAAGATAATCAGCGACGAATAGGAAGCCTCTGGCGCGCGGCGGAAAGGGCGGTGCACGCGCTTCGCCGGGCGGCGGGGAGTTGCCGGCAACTGTCTACCGTCGCGGAGTCTTCGGTAGGTCCCGCCTGCCGGGCGGGACTTCAGGGATCGGTTGATGAACGCCCGGAAAGGCCCCTTCCGGCAGAAGGGGCCTACACTTGGCCGGCCGGCATCAACGCCAAGAAGTGCCCGACGGAACCGGTCAACGGTGAGCAGTTACACGGCAGCCGCCCGACAGTAAACAGTTACGGTTTCCGGCCGTTGAAGGGCGTCGCCTGGATCGGTGTTCGTCACACTCCTCCAGGCGACATGGAAGCGGCTGCCGCGTCACTGGTACGGGTTC
>CAZBFW010000405.1:2373-4588 GCA_964491135.1 uncultured Phycisphaeraceae bacterium
CCGGCCGTGCCGAAGAAATCCTCGCGCCGGGTACAGATGAGTCGCGTCTCGTCCGCCGTTTCTGCCCCGTCGCGCTCTCTCCTGAAGTCAACGTACCCCAGCCCGCGGCGCCCGGCCATTACAATCGGCCGGCTGTCGTGGAACGCGCGACGCGTAATGCACGTATTGCATTGCAGCGCCCGGGGGGATTCGGGATCAGCGTAGATCGGGATCGGAGGTGGGATTGCGGCCGGCTGAACACCGAACCGATTGGCGCGTGCCTGCGTCTGTCGTCTCTATGTCGCGCGTCAACAACCCTACCGGCCGCGGAAACGGCGCAGGTCGCGGGCGTCGATCAGGAAGTTGACGGGGGGGACCCCGAAGTTGCCTTCGGGACGCGGGGTTACCAGAAGCGTGTCGAACTGGCCGGACAGGGCGGACAGCCGGGCCGCGGACTGCAACGCCGCGAGGTCAGAGGCGGCGTTGGTCGGGGGCGCCGTCCGTCCGGCGAAGTCCAGCAGGTCCGACGCCCCGCCCAGGGACATCGGCGCGGTGCCGCCCCGGCTCTGCGTGGTGAAGTCCACGTCGGCCGAGGTCAGCATGTCAGCGGACACGAAGCGAACCACGCGGTCGAACAAGGCCTGGTTGATCCAGGCCTGCGCGATGTTCCGGGCATTGGCGTATTCGCCGGGGTGCACCAGCCGCCGCTGCCCGGTGGCCCGCTCCAGCGCCTCCACCAGTCCCGAGCGGGCCAGTGAAATGCGCCACCCGCCGGTGTACGGCTCCACTGACAGTTCCCAACCCTCTGTGCCGCGCTTGGCCAGGGTGGCCACCGGCGATTCCACGGTCAGGTCGCTTCGCAGCTCGCCTTCGGTGGTGCCGCCCCGGATCGCTCCGTAGCCCAGCCCGAGCCGAACGGACTTCGTTTCCTGCGTGCGATAGAACTGGTCGATGCTGGCCAGGGTCGCCCGCCGCACGCTGACCACCGTGTCGTCGCCGAATTGCAGGGTCACGTGCGAGCGAAGCCCGGTGCGAATCTGAACGCCCGCGCCGAATTCGTCGTTCACCTGCACCGGCTTCCAGGCGGCGGCGTTGAGCACGTCGGTCCCTGCCGGCGCCCAGGCGACCGTCCCGGCCGTCTCAAGGACTCGGGCCTTCAGGTCCGTGACCGGCTCCGCCGGCCGGGTGGTCGTTGGCTGCGTGGTTGCAGGGGGACTCGCGGCCGGCTGCGCCCACGCAGCGGAACCGCCCAGGACCAGCAGACACAGAATGGCGCGTTTCATTCCTCACCCCCGCCATGGAGATATTCATCCGCCCGGGTCAGGGCGGCCACAAACTCGCCGCCGGTCACGGGCTCGTACTCGGGCCCGTGCTCCATCAGTCCCATGGCGACGGCCTGCCGCATGGCGTACCGCCGATCGCCCGCACCCCACGAGCCCAGGATGATTGTATTCGCGCTGTCCGGCAGTTTGCACGCCCGGAACAACAAATATCCCAGGGTCGCCCGGTCCAGCGTGTGCTCCGGCCCCAGGCCCCAGGCGGATCGAATCCAGCCCCGCCGCTCCAGTTCGGCCAGCCGTGCCTCCGCGGTGTCGGTGGTTTCTTCGCCGTCCGCCAGGATGAGCACCGCCCGGGCCGCCTCGTCCATCGTGACGGCCGGTGCGGTGGCCAGGTAATGCACGAAGAGCGTCGCGTCGAGCGTCTGCGTGTCTACTGGCGGCTGGTACTTGCGCGGCTCGGCGCAGCCGGCCAGCAGCAGCGTAAGGCAGAGGGCCGCTGTGACCCAGAGGCTTTCCATCCGGCGAGCCCGGTGTGCCGAGACTCGCTGGGCCCGCTGCGAAGAGAATCGCTTGGCCGAGAATCCATCCAATCGCTGGGTCGAGAATCCATCCAACCGCTGGGCCGAGAATCCTCCCAATCGCTGGGCCGAGAATCCTTTCTCGGCCCCACTCTTGCGAGAATCCCTTCTCGCGTCATGCGAATCGGAATGAAGGTCGTTCAGAGTTGTCACTGCAGAATGACCGGGCGTTGGCGGAACATCGCATCGGAGGCCAATGGTCGGGCGGGAACGGATTCCCGCCGGACGAGGACCGAGATAGGAATCTCGGCCCAGCAGGCGACGGGGACCGAGATGGGAATCTCGGTCCAGCAGGTCCAGCAAGTCTAGGTCCGGCGCGGGCAGGGACCGAGATAGGAATCTCGGTCCAGGACGGCACGATCGCATCGCTCGCCATTT
>CAZBFW010000406.1:0-4578 GCA_964491135.1 uncultured Phycisphaeraceae bacterium
GAATGTCGATCAGGGCCAGGAACTCGCGGATTTCCTGGATCTTCTCGGGCACGGCGCGTACGAGAAGGCGACGGTTCGCGTCGTCCGCATAGGCGTCGATGGGCCAGGCGTCCGCCGCCGTGGGCTGAGGGGCGCCGCGCCGGGCCTGGGGGCGGTTCACGGCGGCGTCGCTGAAACCGCTGATCATCTGCTTCAGCGTGTTCAACGCCTGCGTGGCCGACACGTACCGGACCTCCAGGATCTCCAGCCGAGTCGGGTTGGGCGTCTGCCCGCCTTCGGCGAATTTCTTCACCAGCTCGATGAACTTGTTCACGTCGCGAGCGAGGGCGAAGATGGTAATGGAGTTCGTCTGCTGAAACTGGGCGTCCTGCACGTAGTCGGGCAGGAAATCGCGGAAGGGCCTCACGTCATCGATGGTGCCGCTCTCCGGCGTGTACAGCACCATCACCAGCTCCATCTGATCGAGATTGGCCTCGGTGAACAGCTTCTCACTCACGAAGATTCGGTCGTCCGGAAGGAACCGCTTCATCTCCGTAACACGGCGAACCGCGAAGCCATCCTTCTCCCGCTGGATGTAGAACGGAGTCTGCGGATGGCCGAACAAGAGGCTGCGGATCCGGCTCAGCACTTCTTCGTAACTCAACTCCTCTGCGGATTCGAAGTTAACGGGACCGCCCGGGGGCCGCTCGCCGATGACGGCTACGCCGGTTGCTCTCTGGAACCCGTCGATCAGGTCGGCATACGTGCCGTCCTTGATGCTGAACTTGTACCACCGTTCCTCCGGCGGCTTGCCGACGTTGTCCGGGCTGACAATCACGCTGTCGGACACGGGCGCCGAGCGCTCCGCGGGCGGACCCACCGTTTCCTCCGGCTCCGGGTTGCGAGGCGCACTCCGCGGGTTTGTGCGCCGCTGCGCGCCCGTCGAAGAAGTGTTCGACTTGCGAATGTTGCTGGAGGGCGGATCGGCGCTCGGACCGGCCGGGGCCGGTTGCGCCCAGACCAGGCAAGCCGCCCAGGCCCAGACCGCGGCAGCCCGTGCCGCCCCGTATGTCGCCGTCTTGTGCGTACTGCTGCGAATCATCGTTCTGTCCTCGCTGTCCGGCGGGAACTCCACTGGCGTCCCGCCTCAAGGTCTCGGGGCCGGATCGGTCTCGGCGATCACGCCGACGCCGATCGCACAACACCCTCCCCGCGCGCCGTCGGTCCGGCCGTTCCCATCCAGCGGGCGGACGGGGGACCCGCGCCCTCGTCCGCGCCGGTGACGGCCGGCGTCGTTTCCGCCGGCCCGTCCGGTCCGTTTGTATTCATGTCGTCCATACCGTTCGTGTCCGGATTCGTCGGGTACTCTTCGCCCTCCGGCATTTCCGCCGGCCGCGGCTCAAGTTCCCCGTCGGGTTCGTCGTCCGCGACCTCGCCGGCATCGTGTCTCGACGGCACCAGGGGTCCGACCGGATCTTCCAGGGCCCTCAGGTTTTCCACGCCGATCAGGATTTCCGGGTAGGCCGTCGCGACCTCCACCGGCACGCAGTCGGCCAATCGTTCGCCCGTCGGGTAGAATTCCTCCGCTCCGTTGTCTCTACGCGTCACGGCTCCCAGCGGATGCACCAGGATAATGGAGCCGCCGTCCAGATCATCCCCCACGTATTTCACCTCGCGGAGCGTGGTGTTGACTCGGCTGGCGATGGTCACTTCGCCTTGGCCGTAGGTCCAGGCCATGGTGATGAACTTCTCATCGCGCAGGGGATCGCGTTCTTCCGGCGGTGGCGGCGGTCCTTGATCGTGGCCGCCCGGATCGGTCGGTGTGGGTGGCTGGGGCAGTACTGGCTCCGGCACTGGCGGCCAGAACGGCGGTTCGGCCATGGCCAGCAGGTTCGGATCGTTGTGCTTGATGATCAGATCAGGCGGATCGCCCGTTTCGATCGCGCCGGCCGCCTTCATTCCGGGCAGCACGGTGACCTCCAGGTCGGCATCAATCTTGACCTTGTCCTCCCGAAGCCGCCTTGTCGCCGGCGACAGCTTCAGACTGGTGCACTGAGCCACGCTGGGCAGTTCGTGCAGTTCGCGGACGAACCGGAGTGCGTGCGGCCAGGTGCCCTCGGCCGATAACGAGAATTTGACGGTAGTGATTTTTGTTTTAGGGTCATCACTGGATTTCGGCGCCAGGCGGGGCCGATCGAGGTTGCAGGCCGTGATCAACGCGTCGATGCGCTGCTTGACCTGAAGCTCCAGGGCGCGCGCGTCGGTCCCACCGGTCCGGGCCACGTATTCCGCGTACCGGGCTTGGTCATCCTGGAACTGGCTCTGAATCTTCTCGAGGTCTTCCAGCTCCTCGCGGGCGTCGGCGATCCGCCCGGTGTAGTCGAACGCGCTGCCGAGGTTCGGCGCCAGCCGGGACACGACGACCACGCCCACCACCGCCGCAAACCCGATCAGGAGTTTTTTTTCGCGTGCCTTCATCGTACGTCCGTCTTCTCAACCGCGGTCATTCCGCGCGCGCTCCGCGTCTCCGTTCGCCCGGGCCAGGTCCGGCCGCTCCCGCGTGCCCACCACGGTGATGTCCAGCTTGCCCGACACGGGGTGCGTTCCGTGCGCCGCCGTGCTGGTGGCCCCCAGCTTCACCTCGTAATGGCGGCCCGTTGCCCCCGGCACCTGGAACTCCTGAAGCCGATTCACCAGCTCCGTCATCACCTGCGGCGCCGTGGCCTTCACCCGGAGTGTGATCGACCGATCCTTCTGCTGCATGGTGATGTCATCCAGCACCAGTTGGTCTATGCCGGGCAGGCACGCCAGAATGTCGTGCAGTTCGTCAATCCAGACAATCTGGTCCGCCTCCAGGTCCCGCACGATGCCGACCAGCTTGCTCAGCGATTCCATCTCCCTTTTGTTGGACTGCGCTTCCTCGATCTGCCTTCCCAGCTCCGCCAGTTGACGCTTCTGCGGCGCGACGGTCTGGAAATACAGAACGCCGGCTGCCGCAAGGAACAGCGCCGCCACGGCGGCCACGATCGGCAGCTTGCGGAGACGCTGTTCCGTCTTCGTCACCACCTTCTTGGGATTCAGGAAGTCAATGTGCTCTTCCGACGGGGACGTCTGCGCCTCGATCAGCCCCAGCGCCGCCGCGAAGCCGCAGGCATCCCGACCCTGACCGCCGTCCCAGCCGAAGTGAACGGCCGGGTTGAACAGCTCGGCAGTCATGTCGAAGCGTTCGCGCAGGGCCTCGGCCAGGCGCTCTTCCAGACCGCTGTCGCCCCCGATCACCACGTGGTTGATCGTCACGCCGGGCTCTTCCGAGCGGTACGCCTCGACGGACCGCACCACTTCCATCACCAGGGCGTTCAACGCCGCGGACCGTTCGTCACCGCGAGCCGGCGGCGGGCTGCCCGACAGGCGAAGGGACAGGCCCTCGTCCGGCGTCGACGGCGGCTCTTTCCGCGACGCCCCGCGGGCGTGCGGCTCGGACTCCCTCGGCACCGCCACGGAGGCCGCCCGCGTGAACGTGAGCTGCCCGCCGGAAATCACGTCGATCTCCGTGAACGTGCTGCCCACGTCCACGAACAACACACGCTCATGACGACCGGCGTCCAGCACGGCGTTGACCGCCAGCCGGTTCGCATGGGGCCGCAGGCCCGCCCGCAGCAGCTTCAGCCCGGCGGCTTTCAGAATGGCCCGGTACGCATCGAGCACGTCCAGCCGTACGGCCGCAACCACGGCGCTGTGCGCACCCCGATCACCGTCCGGCACCGGGGCCGCATAGTCGACGGCGGCCTGGGACGCCGGGAACGCCAGCTCCCGTTCAAACTGCAGGGCAATGACCCCGGGCAGGTCTTCCGGCGCCGCCGGCGGCAGGCCCCGAAGCCGCTTGACCGTCACGCGGTCGCGCGGCAGGCCGATCAGCGCGTCGCGCGTGCGGATCTGCTCTCGGTCCAGGAACTCGCGAAGGAGTCGGCCAAAGGCCGCCGGATCGGCCGGACTGACGTCCGACGGGATGGCAAACGACTGCACGCGCAGGATGCGACTTCGGCCTTTCTTGACGGCCGCATGCACCACGCGTACGTCATGATCGTCCCAATCCAGGGCGACGAACTGTTTTTCAACGAGCGCTGGCAACACCCGGTTGCCCTCCTTTCCGTTCATCCTCCAGCCGCAACGGGTATCCGATGCCCAGCGGCGTGAGGTCACGGTAGTAGACGATCTGGGCCACCGGCCCCCGCATCTGCAAAACGGCCTGAATCCGCGAAACGGTGCCCACGTGCGTCGCGAACCCGACGGACTCCACCTCAAACTGGAACCCCCGGGTGGTGACGAACGGCATCACCTCGGCCATGGTGTCCTCGTCCACGACGTTGTGAATCAGGAGCCAGGCCGGCGTTCGCTTGGCGGTGGAGTCCAGCGCGGCCCGCTGGGTCACAATGTCGTCCGCCATCTGGGCCGTGAGGAACGGAACACAGCGCAGCACTTCCGCCGGTGCGGTGTTCACGTCGATCAACCCGGCCTGCTCCGGCTCAATCCAGAGGGAAAGGCGGTCCAGGATGAGATCGGAAGAGCACACGTCTGAACTCCAGTCACGAGATTCCATCT
>CAZBFW010000407.1:0-4562 GCA_964491135.1 uncultured Phycisphaeraceae bacterium
CCTTTGCCATGCGCAGCGCCTCCATGACCACGAACGTGCCGATCTTGTTGTCCAGTCCCGGGGACGTGATCATGTCGTGGCCGAAGCGATCGAGCCCCAGGCGGAATGTGATAGGGTCGGCGAGGGCGACCTTCTTTTCCACTTCCTTGCGTCCGCGAATGCCGATGTCCACCCACAACTCCCGCATCTCGACCTTGGCGCCGCGTTCCTCCGGCTTCAGCAGATGCACCGGTCGGCGGCCGATGACTCCCTCCACGGGGCCGTTGCCCGTGTGGACGGTGACGCGGGTGCCCGGCAGCACGGTGGGGTCCATCCCGCCGATGGGCACCACGAACAGGTACCCGTCATCGTCGATATACTTGACCATCAGGCCGATCTGGTCGCAGTGACCGGCCAGCATGACCCGGGGTTCACCCTTGGGATTCAGGGTCGCGATGACGTTGCCGTGTACGTCCGTCTCGATACGGTCGGCATATTTCTTCATCCGCCGCCGGACGATGCGTTGCACGGGCTGCTCGAAACCGGACGGGCTGGGGGTCTCTTCGATGGTTTTGAGGAACTCGAACGGCTCCTTGGTCATGCCGCTTCTCCGCGAACGGGTTGCCGGACACCGGCTTCTGCCGGAACGGATGAGCGGGCCTCGCGGCACCGCACGACAAGAGCGGAGAGTTTACTCGATCGGGTGCGGTCGTTCAACGGCGGCAGTCGCCGGGCGGGGTGCTTCAGGCGGTTACGGCTTCAGACCCGTCTCGCCGTGCTGATCGTCCCGACCGGCCGGGTCACGGACGGGCGTCCGGCCAGGCACGCGCGGAGTTCTTCAAACACGCGACCGGCTTCCGCCCGAAGGCGGTCTGCGGGAAACGGACTCTCATTCAGCACGCGCGGTACGTCAATCAGCAGGATGGGCCATTCCCCCGTGACCTGGTGATACGAAAGAACCGCCGCGGTGAGCCACTCCAGGTCACACGAAACGGACGGTTCCGTGTGAGTGCCATAGGGCGACACCCACCGCGCGTGCAGGCCCGCGAGGCTCGCGGCGAGGCCCCGCGCGTCCTCCGCGGCCGGCCCCAGCCATTCCGGGCGGGGCACCGGCGATTCGAGCAGCCGTTCGATGGCGGGCACGTCGGCGAGGAACACCACGCATGTTCCCCGCGCGGTCTTTCGCAGATCGCTCGCGGAAACGCTCATTTCCTCCAGTCGATCCCAGACGGCCAGCAGATGGGTGGCGTTCTTGTCGTATTGCTCGACGTGAATGGCAGACGGCAGACGCTTCCAGCTCACCGTGGCCCCGGTGGGGATGGCGGGCGAGAAATGTCGCCCGTCCCGGGCCACGCCGTATCCTGTGTTCTCGTTGATCTTTCCCATATCGCAACTCTTGTCCGCAAGAGGTTCTGGCTCGCTTCACGCCGGGGCATCGTCGGTTTTCTCCAATATCAGCCCGCACGGCCCGTAGGGCTGTCGTGGTCTCCTGCGCGGCATATCGGTCCGCGCGGCGCAAACCCTTTACAGGAATGGATTCGGCGTTCGCCCGATATTCGTAACTGCTTTTGCAATATATGCTTGGAAAAGACCTCCCAGGTTAACAGGCCGGGCCGCTTGTGACGTTTGCCACGAACGGGCGAGGCCGGCGGGCCTTGCGGGTCGCCCGGGATCGGGCCGGCAAGCGGGCGCTGCCCGTGGAATGCGACGGGAGGGGCCCCGCGCCCGCAACCCGGGCGCGGAACCGGGCGGCGGTGCGCAGCGCGGCCCGGGTCGCTCACACAGGGAGTGCCAGGTAGATGTCACTCCTCGTCATCGTCGGTCAGGAGCACCGGCCGGCCGGCCTGTGCGGGCATTCCCGCGGCGGCGGCCGTTTCACGCTCCACGCTGGAGTTGAGCACGTCAATCATCATGCGCAGGCGGCCGACGCTGTTGCGGTTGAATGCGAAGACCAGACGCGGCTTGGCCGCGTACTCGCCGTTCTCCTCCGGCAGGGCGCCGGGCTCGACACGGAATCGGCCTTCACGCAGGAGGTCGGCGTACTCCGTGTTGAGGCGATCGAGCAGACCCGGGGAGACGACGTGGTTCAGGCGGATGACGAAGTCCTTGCGCACGAAGCGCGACGAGTGATACACGCGGTAGAACTGGAGGACCTCCCGCACCGCATCCTCGGCATCGTCGGTGAGGTGAAACAGGTGCATGTCTTCCGGGCTGATCATCCCGTGGTGTAGCAGTTCCGACTTCACGTAGATGCGCCAGTGCTGCCAGTACGTGCCGCCCGGCTCGTCCACCAGCAGAATGGGCATCGGGTTGGACTTGCCCGTCTGGATGAGAGTCAGTGCTTCGAATCCCTCGTCCTGTGTGCCGAATCCCCCGGGGAACAGGGCGATGGCGCGGGCCTCCTTCACGAACATCAGCTTCCGCGTGAAAAAGTACTTGAAGTTCACCAGCTTCTCGTCGTTGGCGATGATCTCGTTGGCCGTCTGCTCAAACGGAAGGCTGATGGACACGCCGAAACTGGCCTCACGGGTGGCCCCGTAGTGGCCGGCCTTCATGATCCCGCCGCCGGCACCGGTGATGACCATCCAGCCGGCCCGCTTCATCAGCTTGGCGAAGCGAACGGCCTGGAGGAACTGAGGATGGTCCTCTTTGGTTCGGGCTGACCCGAAAATGCTGACTTTGGGCACTTCGGAATAGGGTGCGAAGGTCTTGAAGGCGTAACGAAGCTCCTTCACGGCACGGTTGAGCAGCTTCAGCTCTCCGCGGCCGCAGCCGTCCTGGGCGAGCCGACAGACGGTGACGATCATCTCCTCGAGCAGATCCTGGTCGTCGCAGGCGGCAAACTCGTTTAGCAGCTTCTGAATGGCGGCGGACCGGGCGATCGCCCGTTCGGACCGTTGGATGGCTTCGTTTCTGGTATTGCCCATGGCGCCCTCACACATGTTGGCCGAAACAGCGAAGTATACCCTGCCCCTGCGTCCGGCTCCAGTCCCGCGCGGCTTTTCCCCCGTCCGGCGAAGCCCTACAATGGGGGGCTGTCCGTCTCCTCTTTCAAACTGGGAAAGGCTGGTTTCCGGCGTGGCAGTTTGCCCTCTGTTGTTCGATCCGATCTACAAGCCCAGGCTGTGGGGCGGCCGCCGCCTGTCGGACGTGCTGGGACGCGACCTGCCCGGCACAGGGCCGATCGGCGAGTCGTGGGAAGTGGCCGATCTGGAGAGCGAGCAGTCCGTGGCACGCGGACCTGGCGAGGTTGCAGGCCGGACGCTGGGCGAGATCGTGGGCGACTGGGGCGGGGATCTGCTCGGTGAGGCGCCGCTGTTCGGGGGCCGATTCCCTCTGCTGATCAAGTACCTGGACGCCAGAGAGGACCTCAGCGTGCAGGTGCATCCGGATGACGCGACGGCCCGGGCGATCGGCGGTGAGGTGCGCGTGAAGCACGAGGCGTGGTACATCGTCGCGGCGGACCGGGACGCCTGCATCTTCCGAGGCCTTCGGGCGGGCGTCGACCACGTGGAGCTGCGCAACGCGATCCGAAGGAATTCCGTGGTGGAGCTTCTTAACCGCGTTCCCGTCAAGGCGGGGGAGTGCTACTACCTGCCCAGCGGCACCCTGCACGCCCTGGGTGCGGGCGTTCTGGTTGCCGAGATTCAGACCGCGTCGGACGTGACATACCGCGTGTATGACTGGGGTCGTACGGACCCGGACACCGGGTGTCCGCGTGATCTCCACATTGAACAGGCGCTTGGATGTATCGCCGTCGGCCCACAGTCGTTCCCGCAAGAGATACGATCCGACGCGGCCGGCGCCTGGACAAACGCCACTCGGCTGATTACGTGTGATTCGTTCGTCGTCGATCGCGTGAACGCGCCGGCAGGGCTGGATCGGCCGATTCCACACGCCGAGATCGTGATCTGGATGGTGCTGGGAGGGCGGGGACGGATCCGTTGGAGTCGCGACGGGCGGGCGGAGGCGCTGGCGTTTCGGGCCGGGGATACTCTGGTCCTGCCGGCGGGTCTGGGCCCGGCTCACCTGGTTGCGGAGGAAAGCTGCGTCTGGCTGAATGTCACGGTACCGAAGGGGAAAGGCGATGCGGGGCCGACGGCTGACCGCGGCTCCCGATCGTAATGAAGATGACGGGACAACGTCTGGTGAGCGAAAACGCCGCACGGGCGGGTGACACGCGGCGGCCGGAGCCGCTCTGGTTGCGCCGGGCTGAGATCATCGTGTACGTGTTCCTGGGAACCTGCATCACGTCGGGTCTGATCTACCTCTATCCGGCCGCCTGCGCGGGGCAGGTGCGCGATGCGCTGATCGGGGCGGCCATCACCATCGGCGGCTCCGGGGCGGCACTGATCATGCTGGCAGTGGTGCGGATCGGCTCGCTCACCGTGTACACGGCGGAGCGGCTCGACGAAATCGGGCAACGGATGGACGCCCTGGAAGACACGCTGGAGGCCGCGCTGTCCGCCGTCCCGGAGGAAAACGCCGCGGCGGGTCGGGCCGAGCAGCTCGACCTTGCCGGGATCGGGCGCGGTGATCCCGGGTTGCTGGTGGCGGCCTCCGTCCCGGACACGCAGTTCCCG
>CAZBFW010000408.1:0-4560 GCA_964491135.1 uncultured Phycisphaeraceae bacterium
TCCGGGGCGGCCAGAATCACGCTGTCCTCGGCGGAGGAGACGGCGGACAGAATGGAGGAGTCCATCATCTGCTGGCCGGACTCCAGGTCGACCCATTCTTCGCCCCGCGACCCGCTGAACCGCTCGACGGTGTCGTCCCCGCTGAACACCATCAGCGTGCCCCCGACCTTGATCTGGTCGCCGTGTCGGATCGGCGTGGGCGCCTGCACGCGCACGCCGTTGAGCAACGTGCCGTTGGAGCTGCCGCAATCGATCAACACCCAGCGGTCGCCTTCGTGCATCAGCTCGGCGTGGCGGCGCGAGACCGTGTTGTCGGAAAGGGCGACCGGGTCGCCCGACCGGCCGATGGAACCGTCGTCGGTGACCTGGAATGTCTGGCCCTTGTCCGGACCTCGCAACACGTGTAGCGTCGGCACGTCTGACCGTCCTGCTGCAACCCGGGCTCGTTCGCGGCGACCGAAATGCGGTGGGCCTCGAAAGCGATCGGATCGTGGGTGGAGTCCCCTATCCCAACTGGATGCTACGGATCGTCCGGCGCCGTGTCAATCGGGGTCGCGGACCCGGCGGCGACGGACGTACATTCTCGCTGAAACCCGACCGGCCCGGGGCATCTGCGTGCGCCTGCCCGCGACGGGCTATCGAAGCCGGAACGACGCCACCACCGGGTTATGGTCTGAGCCGATCGTCTCCACGGAGCCGTGGAGGATTCGTGCCGAGCCCTTCATGTAGCCCGCACCCATCGCCGGTGAGCAGAGAATGAAATCGATCATGGACCGGTGCGGCTCCTGGTTGTACGAGATGCGATCGGCCTCCGGGATCTCCGCGGCCACATTCACCAGGGCGGTCGGCCCGGCGCCCAGAATGGTCTGCACGGGCCGGCTGTCCAGCGTGTCGTTGAAGTCTCCACAGAGCAGGAAACGGGCCTCCGGCTCGGCGCGGAGCCGCTCGTCCAGGATTCGCCGAACGACGGTCGCCTCGCCCATGCGGATGGGGGTCGTCTCGTCGCCGCCGCGCTTGCTCTTGAGATGCACGACGTACACGTCGAACGCCGGCGCCCCCGGCGGCTGCACACGGACCTGGAGCAGGTCGCGGTTGAACGCCATCGGCTTGCCGTCCTCCGTCAGGAATCGCAAGTGCCGGTGCGAAGTGACCGGCCCGACGGGCAGTCGGCTCAGCACGGCCACGTCGATCCCCCGCGTGTCGTTGCCCTCGAACAGCACGACTTCGTAGCCCATATCGCGCAGGAACGCCTGTACCACGCGCTCCAGGTAGAAGCGGTTCTCGACCTCCTGCAACGCAACCACGTCCGCGTTCAGCTTGCGGAGGGTCTCGGCCAATTTCTCGATCTCCACTCGAGGCTTGACCGGCGTGCCCCCATCGTCCCGGTACGGATCATCCTCTGCGTCGAACAGGTTCAGCATGTTGAACGTGGCAACGGTGACCACATCCGTGGCGCGGGCCGGGGCGGATGTGACGGGTTTCCGCAGGCGGGGAGAGGGAAAATCGCCCGTCAGAATGGTGATCTGCTGCGGTCGGGTCACCACCAGCTCCGGCCGGCCCTGGAACTCGCCCACTCGACCGTACACCGTGATCTTCTGACCTCGGTACATCGTCTCCGGCGGCCGCGGAAACGCATCGAAGTGGTCGCGAGGGATGACGACGGTCAGGTACCGGCGGTAGTCCTCGTGGAAGTTCAAAAAGCAGCGGGATCCCACCACTCGGGCCTCCACGATCGTACCATACACGAGACATGATTCGCCGATGTAGTCCGTCGCGGCCTCGTACGGAATGACCCAGGCCACTTCCTCGGCCGACACCGGCGACGGCCCGGTCGCCAGGGCCAGGAATACCATCTGTGCCCACGCCAGCGAGCAACACCCGATAACACCCATGTTGTGCCTCCAGCGGTGCGGTCGCGTCCCGGGCGATGGTACCCATCTGTGATGAGACTGTCACGTCCGGCGGACGGTCATCCCCCATCTCAAGAACACCCGCCCGGCGGCCGACACATGGCCATGGCGGCCGTCGATCCGACCGCGCCGATAAGACAGACCCCCGGGCCCCTGCGAGAATCGTCGATGTCCCAGCCTCCGCGCAGCAACCGCCCCGTGCTGGATGCCGGCACAACTCCGCGTGCGCCCAGCCAGGAAGCCCGATTGGACCAGTTACTTCGTCGGAACGGCGGGGCGACGACACGTCCGAGCGTTTCCGCGACCGGCAGACCGCTGCACGCCCTGCGTCAGCGGTTCCGCTCCGACCTGAGCCCCGAAGTCCAGACCCTGGCCGACAAGTACTCCGAACACGGTATTCAACTGCACCTGGACATCGGTGAGTTCCTCCGCGGCGGCAGCGAGATCAACATCGACATCGAGTTTGAGACCCGCGGCGTGCGCTACTCCGGAATCGTCCTGCCCCATCAGATCGCTTTTCAGGTGACGCAGTTCACCGGCCAATCCGCTCCGGCCGTCGCCAGCGGCCCGGCCCTGCGCATCCGCAACCTGACTCGTCGCCAGTTCCGCGAGTTCATCTGCGAGCGAATTGCCGAGGTGGTGCGGTACGCCGTTCACCACGACCGATCCACCAAGCCGTAGCCGCCGTACCGTCAATCCTTCGCGGCGGCCGGTGTCTCGGTCCGTACCCTACTGGCTTGCCCGAACGCTCTCCAGATACAGACGGATATGAGGCTTCCAGGCCTCGATGCCGACGGCCGAACCATTGGCCTTCACAAAGAAGGGCCCGTCGGGATGCTCGATGATTGCCCCGATCATGCCCTGGCTTCGCAGGCGGCCCATGTCGCCTGTGACGTGTGTCATCGTAACCCGGCAGGCACCGGCCTCGAACGTCTCTGTCCGGGCAACCTGCGCGGTGGGCCGGCCATCCGGCTGCTGGAACATGTCGTACCATCGATCCAGGTTGGATTGGACCAAGTTGTCCAGCGCTCGCATCTCCGGGAAGTGACTGACTCGCACGCTTACGACATCGGGATCCCCGGGGCCCGTGGCCAGACGGTAGACGGCCTTGGGGGCCAGGGCAGCGGGCATTCCGGCGGCCACTCTCACGGGCTGGGCAACCCAGCCCTGTGGCACCGTCAGCGTGATTCCCTCCAGCTTCGTCTGCTCGGTTCCCAATGTCGGCGGAGGCACGGGCGGCGGATCCGCCGGCCGCGTGACCGTGAATGCCGTACCCGTCGGCGGTGTGATCGGCGGGTGGCCCGGGGGTCGGGCGGCTGAGTCCGACACCGTCTTATCCGGGACCGTCGCGTGCCCAGGGGGCGGGGCAGGAGCGTCTGCCGGCGCCGTGACGGCCGTGGGCTGATTGCCGTTGGCGCCGTTCGCCGCGCCCGGGTTGATGGGCGTCGGCTTGTTCTTGCAAGCGCCAATCAAGGCCGGCACCACGATCAAAAGAGTGGTGACACTGCCTTTCAGCCTGCCCGGCCCGAACCGCGTTGACGGCCGGAGCCAACGGAAAAGTGGATTCATGGGATGCTCTCCGTCCGAAGGCCGAACGCCCATCGACTCGCTCCGGAGCGTTACAGCACGGACGCCAGCGTCTCGCCGATTGCCCCAGGCGACCTGGCCACGCGGATGCCCGCATCCTCCAGCGCCGCGATCTTGGACGCGGCCGTTCCCTCGCCCCCGCTGATGATGGCCCCGGCGTGTCCCATTCGTTTGCCGGGCGGCGCCGTCTGGCCCGCGATGAACCCGACGACCGGCTTGGTGACGTGGTGTCGCACGTGGAAGGCGGCCTGTTCTTCGTCCGTGCCGCCGATCTCACCAATCAGGATGACGGCGTCCGTCTCCTCATCCTTCTCGAACAGGTCCAGCAGCTCGATGAAGTTCAGTCCTTTGACGGGGTCGCCGCCGATCCCCACGCAGGTGGTCTGCGAGATGTTGCGCGTCGTACATTGCCACACGGCCTCGTAGGTCAGCGTGCCGCTGCGGGAGATGATGCCCACGCCCGGCCTGCCTTTCTCGGCCGGTCGGTGGATGTAGCCGGGCATGATGCCAATCTTGCACTGTCCCGGTGTGATGATCCCGGGGCAGTTCGGTCCGATAAGCCGAGTTCCCTTGTCGTCCAGGTACTTCCGCGCCCGCACCATGTCCAGGGCCGGAATACCCTCGGTAATCAGCACCACCAGCGAGACACCTGCGTCGGCCGCCTCCATCGCCGCATCGGCTGCGAACGCGGGCGGAACATAGATCATGGCTGCGTCCGCGTCCGTGGCGATCACGGCGTCGTGGCAGCAATTGAAGATCGGTACGCCCTGCTCGGATCGGGTGCCCCCCTTGCCTGGCGTCACACCGGCCACAACCTGCGTGCCATATTCGATACACTGCGCCGTGTGAAACGCGCCCGCTTTGCCGGTGATGCCCTGACAAACGACCTTCGTGTCCTTGTTGATTAGAATGCTCATGGATGACTGCCCCCGGTATCGCGGGCGCGTGGGCCAGTGGGCGAGGAACCCTTGCCGTGCGGTCCCGCAAATAAGTGAACGGCCCTATTCCGGGCCTGGCGATCCGCTCCTGCCGGCTCTGTGGCCGGTAGTATGCCCGGTTTGGG
>CAZBFW010000409.1:0-4556 GCA_964491135.1 uncultured Phycisphaeraceae bacterium
GATAATGAGCGGTGACTGGAGTTCAGACGTGTGCTCTTCCGATCTCGGAGAGGTCGATGATGCGGTCGGCCAGCAGCACGTAGCAACGCGGGATGGTGGCGCCGGCGTCGGAATAGCGGGTGTAGGTTTCCGCGAACGCTTCGAGGTCGCGCTCCGCGGCCTCGGCGGTGGATTCACGCACGTCGGCGTGGTTCGAGGCCCAGCGGATGGCGCCGGTGCGGTCCAGCGCGCGAACGGCCACGCGCCGCTCGGGGAAGAACCGCCAGAGCCGATGCACGGTACGCTCGGCCGACCAGACTTCGAAGCCCGCGGCCTCGACGACGCGGCGCGGCGGGCCGGCCCCGTCGCCCAGGCTGGCCGTCACCAGGACGCGGCGATCGTCCGCGTTCAAACCCTCCGGCCGCAGGGCCTGCTCCTTGATTTCCGTGGCGCCTTCGGCGGTGGCCCGCAGCAGGTTACGCCGCGCGTCCACCTCCACGAACACCTGGATCGTCTCGGCGGCGGCGCCCATCTTCAGCACGCTGGCGAAGGCCTCCTCACGGATGCGGCGGATGTCCTCCTCGCCCGGCTCGATGACCGTGCGTTCCACGGAGTCGCGCACCAGGGCCAGGGCCACCCCGATTGCACTGATCACGTCGGCGTCCGGGACCATTTCGTGCGGCAGGTCCATCACGCAGGCCACGTACGGCACGACGGCCGCCGCGCCGCCGCCCCCGCCCAGCAGCCGGATGACGCCGGGATCGAGCTTGTAAACGCGGATCAGCCCCTCCAGAACGGCCTGCGCCTTGGGGGCGGCCTTGGCCAGAATCGCGGCGGCGGCGGCGGCGCCGTCGGCCTCGCCCAGCGTCTTCGCCAGCGCGTCGAAGCCGCGGGTGATGGCGTTCCGCTCGCCCCGGGCGCAGTCCCCGTCGGGCACGAGGCCCAGGCGATTGGCGGCACACGTCGGCGTGACGGCCAGCTTCTCGCCGCCCGCGTCCACGACCAGGTACGACTCGCCGTTGTCCTGCTGCGTGGAAGCGGTCATGGGCGTTTCGCCCTTGCCGCAGAAGCTCAGGTAGCGCAGCCCGGCGATGTGGGCGCTGCGCGGGCCGACCTGCTCGATTCGCCCATGCCGCTCGTAGACCATCGATCCACCGGCCACGCCGATGGTCCGCACGTCGAGCGTGCTGACGTGCAGCTTCTGCCCGCCGACTTCGGCGCTGCGGATCGGGCAGCGGCCGTTCTTGATGGCCGAGATGTCCGTGCTCGTGCCGCCGACTTCCAGGAACAACCCGTCGGACACGCGGGCGTACAGCAGGGCGGCGGCCACGCCGGCGGCCGGGCCGGAGAGCATCGTGAGAATCGGCCGGCGGCGCATCTCCTCGATGTCCATGACGCCGCCGTCGCTGCGCATGATCATCAGCGGGGCCCGGATGCCGGCCTGGCGTACTGCTCTCTCCGTCATGTCGGCCGTGCCGAGCATCCTGGGGATCATGCTCGCGTTGACGACGGCGGTGCGGGTGCGGATGCCCAGCCCGTGCAGGCGGCTGACGTGGTGCGTGGCGGTGGCGGGCAGACCGCGGCGGCCGGCGATGTCGCAAACGAGCTGCTCGTGCGACGGGTCGTCCACGCTGAAGGCCTCGGCCGCCACGATGACTTCGGCCCCCTTGCGGACCAGGGCGTCTATGGCCGCCTGCACCGTCTGCTCCGTGACGCGGTCGGAGTGGATAAACTCGTGGTGGGTGTGCAGGGACCTTCCCGGGGCGAGGGGAATCGGCCGGATGGCGGTCTGCCGGCGTGCCAGCCAGGCTCCGGCCCCGCAAGCCATGCCGACAATGCCGACGGCGGCCACGTCGCCTTCCAGAAGGGCGTTGGTGGCTTGTGTCGTAGAGTGGGCGATGAGCATCACCTCGTCCGGAGCGATGCCGCACTGCTTGAGCAGGGCGAGCAGGCTGTCCACGACGCCGCGGGCCACGCCCTCGGCGGCGGTGTGGGTGGTGGGCACCTTGGACCGGCCGACCAGGCGCAGCGTTGCGGCATCGATGGCGACGGCATGCGTGAACGTGCCGCCCACGTCGATGCCGATCCGGATTTTGCGGCGGTCAGGCACGGCCACTCCTTACAAGGCTCCCACGAGCCAGAAACCGAAGATGACGATGGCGACAATCGCGCCCGCCCAGACGGGCAGCACGGTATAGCGCAGAATCTGGTTCACGGTGACGCCCTGGAACCCGGCGATCCAGACGTTGTACGTGTTTGTCGGGTCGCACACGGCCTGCAACATGCCGGCGGCCAGGATGGCGCCGAGCACCGCGGCCGGCGGCAGGGTGGAGGTGGCCAGCAGGATGCCGGAGACGGCCAATCCCATGCCCCATGCGTTCAGCGGGCCGCGATAAAGTGCCAGCGGGGCGGCCAGGGCGAAGATGGCGATGTAGCTCCAGCGTGATTCGGGCGCCACGTGTTGCAGCATGGGCTGCAGGTAGCCTTGAACGGGGGCGGTCTCGATTGCGGTTATGAGGATGCCGATGCCGAGCATGAGCAGGGCCGGCGGCATGACGGTCTGGGCGCCCTCGATGAGCGAGCGCGAGAGCATGCGTACGGCGCCGCGGCGGCGGCAGATGCACAGGTACATGTAGACGATCGACGCGATGAACGATGGGATTTCCTCGATGCCGGCGAAATACACCAGGGCCACCGGGATGAGGGGGGCCACCATGAGGCGGGCGGGCACGCTGCGATCCGGGGCGTCCGGTTCAACCGGGCGGGCGCAGAAGCTGCTGAGCAGACTGCGCCGCGTGCCCCAGGCGATCCAGGCCAGTCCGCAGGCGAAGTAGATGGACACCATGGTCCAGAGGATGGTGTCGAGCCGGGCGGCGGGGATTCCGTAGAACTCCAGCCAGAGCCGCCGGGCCACCGGGTTCAGCGTGCCGCCCATGGAGATGCCGAGCAGGAAGACGCCCGCGCCCACGATCGGGCTGAGCCCAATCGAACGCAGAATGGGCAGAATGATCGTGCCGAGCATGATCACCGTGCCCAGGCCGCCGACGGAGGTGAAGATGCCCGCCGTGACCAGAAAGACGGCCAGCGTGATGAGCAACGGCCTCTCGCCCGCGAACTCGGCGGTCCAGTAGACCAGCCGTTCCGCGACCTTGAGGTTCTTCACGTAGACCGCGAACATCCCGCCGAATACGGTGGCGATGACCGCAACGTGGAGCCGCAGGCTGCCCCCGCCGAGGACGTAGATCAGCAGATAGCCCAGGTACTCAACGGCGCCGGCGGCGCGGACGGCGGCGGTGTTTGTCTCTGGCGGCGCGGGATAACGCTGCGTCAAGCGATTCGCGTCCGCCCGGGCGCGATTCAGAATGTTCTGCGTTTCGATTGCAGAGTTGGCGGAGTCGGCCAGGTCCGCGATAGGCTTGAAGGCTTCGCTGATCAGGATGCCGTCGAGCGCCTGGCGGAACCGACCGGCCTGCACGTCGGGCTGGCCGGGGCGGCCGAAGAACGTCGGGTGCCCGGCCAGGGCCGCGTTTGCATCCTGCATAAAGCGTTCATCCTCGCCACGGATGTCGCGCAGGGTTTGCAGGAACTGGTCGGGCGGAGCATCCGTGGCCGATTCAAGGCGATCGAGCGAGCTTTGCAGCAACCGTGCTCGGTCATGCAGCAGTTGGTGCTGGAGGCGCCGCAGGGCCAGCCATTGAACGAAGCGCGACGGGCGATCCTGTTGCTCCACGGAGCGCACGCGGCGGCCGTAGTCGTCACGCGCTTCCGTTATGACGGCCGTGGGGACGGTCGACGGCTGGAGCAGGTCCCCGCCGGCGGAGACGAGCAGGAAAGCGACGGCCATCAAGGGCAGGGCCAGCAAGGCGGACAGCCGCTCCAGGAACATCAGCACGGCAAAGCCGAGAAAGACGAGCACGAGTACCGTCGCGACGACCCAGGTCATGGCCACACCGCGCTTTCCCTCACTACCGAATTGCAGGCCAACCGGCGCAGGGCGGCAGCCCAGCGGGCGATGCACTCGGGCCCCAGGGTGTGGAGCAGGGCGTCGGCGAATTCATCGGCGGCGGTTTCTTCCTCGACGGCGCGGAAACGCAAAAACTCAGAAACGCAGAAACGCAAGAACCTGGCGCCCTTGATCCCTCGATCCCTCGGCCTCCGGGTTGGCTGGGCCGAGAGTCCTTTCCCTGCCCCACGCACGCGGGAGTCCTTTCCTGCAATCTGCGTCTTCGACTGCATGTGGGCGGGAACGGATTCCCACCCAGGGAGGACCGAGATCGGAATCTCGGTCCAGCATAGCCTTGATCCCTCGGTCCCTCGGTTCCTGGGTCCCTTCTGCCGCCCTGCGTGCCAGAGCTCATGGGCGAAGGCGCGGACCAGTTGTTCGTCGGGCAGGTCGGGGGTTACGCCGAAGAGTTCGATGCGGCCCAGGAGAGGGTCCCACGCACCAAAGACTTCACGACCTTTCGCACGCAGTGACCTCGTCGAGACGCGCAGCGCCACGCCGATCGCCGCGCAGAGGCCGATGGGGTCAGCGCAACGTCCAAAGGCGTCGCGCGAACCACTGCTCGAGGAGCAGT
>CAZBFW010000410.1:0-4555 GCA_964491135.1 uncultured Phycisphaeraceae bacterium
ACCAGCGGCGCCCATCGCGAGAGTCTGGGCCCTTCCATCCGCCGCCGCCGCTTCCACGCATAGGCCGCCACGATCCCGAGTGCCGCGAAGACCGCGGTGGAAGCCCCGATGGATGTGTGGTTCGGCTCACGCATCCAGGCGTTGAGAAGATTGCCCGCCGTTCCCGCAAACAGGATGCTGATCCACGCGAGGCCGGAGCCGAGCAACTCGCCCGCGAACAGGCCGATCAGGCCGCCGATAACCAGGTTGGCAACCAGATGGGCCGGGTCGGCGTGCAGGGTCAGGGCGGTGATGGCTCGCCACCACTCCCCCTGCCGGATCAGTCCGGCATGTGTCTTGCCGGCCGTAATCCAGTCAAAGTCGAACATGTTCCGCTGCGTGAAGATGGAGACGATCAACAGGACCGCGGCATAGCCCGCCACGCCTGTCCAGCCGTCGGCTCGTTGAGAAGGGGCGGCGTCATGGACCGGCCGGTCCCGATTCTCTCGGGCATACGTGTCGAGTTCCGCCCGCGCCCGAACGACATCCGGGGCCGCCACCACCAGCACGAACTCGCCCTGGTCCCCGTGCATTTCGTAGCGAATGCCCGCGGCCTCAAGCACCAGCGCGAGGGCGAGGCAGTCCCTGCGGGTGTCCGAACGGCAGATCACCTCCGCCGGCTGTGGCTGATCTCCCATGATCCATCCTACGCTTGCACACGGCGTCTGGCTCGGGTGCGCAGCAGACCTCAATCGGGGCCGGCGCCGCATGGGCCGGAGGCGTCCGGCCGTTTGTGGGCGAAGAACAACTCCTCACGGTACAGAACATCGTACCCGTTTTCCCGCAGGTACAGGCATCGGTCCAGATCGATGAGGGCCCGGCAGATGTCGCTGTCTACCGAATGGCGGGCGACGGCCAGCAGCGTCTCGGAATCCATATGCGCGCGGGCCGCCCGGCTCCTCGGATAGGCGTCCGGCGCGTAGCGATCCGAGAAGTAGAAGCCGCTGCGTTTGCGGCGAATGCGGGCGAACCACCAGTTTTTCAGGGCAAAGAACCCGTTGATCGGTCGCAGTCGGTGTGCGATCCTCGTGTTGCCGCCGATGTTCTCGTGACAGCAGGATCGGCAGATCAGGAACGGAGCCCCCACGGCCAGGGCATAGTCCATGCAGCCGTCCGTCACGCAACCGCAGGCGCCGAAGAACACCACCGCCGCCGGGCGGCGATCGAGGTCCGGCGCGAAGACGCTCTCACGAACGAACCGGTAGTTTTTCAGTCCCCGGAACTTCCAGATGCTGACGAGCCGGTAGAGTCGGTCCGCCCAGGGATCGATGTCCGTGCCGACGATTTCATAAGCGGGCACTGCACGGGCCAGCAGCCGGGCGTGCCGGCCCAGCACGGCGGCCGGATTCACAATGAGCCGACGGTCGGTGCCGCCCACCGGTACGAACGTGGCGATGAGAAGCCGGAGATACGCGTCGCGTCGGCCGCGGTTCAATTCCCAGGTAAGCGTTCGGCGCTTCCACGGGCAAACCGGAAACGTGGGGAACACACGGTCCCACGCTTTGTGGTGTTCGCCGAGGTACGTCTGCAGCGACGACGCTTCCTGAATGCGACGGCGGTCCGCGATGTGACTCTCGCGAAACGCCGTCAGCAAGGACGTCAGGGGAGCCAGGAAGTCCAGTTTCCCGCTCGCCTCGTGGAACGTTGCCAGATCCGGTGCACGCATGGCTTCCAGGAGCACCAGACGCCTCTCAGGCCCGGGCCCCTCCGGTCGCGGAAGCGTTGGGGAGCGCCGCGGCGATACGCTGGGCCGCATGTCGTCCCGAAAGCAGCATCCCGCCGAAGATGGGACCCATTCTCGGTCCGCCGAGCACGGCGCACACGCTCATGCCGGCCACCCAGAGGCCCGGATAGACCTCGGACACGTTGTCCACAACGAAGGCCTCGCCCTCGGTGGCGTTCATGGGGCCTTCCCCGCGCTTGCCTTCCGGTCCGACCGACGCCAGCAGGCCGCGGCGTTGCAGCGCCGCCACGACCACGGCCTCGTGCCCGGTGGCATCCAGCACGGCCTTCGCCGAGAAGGTGATGGGGTCGACGGGGAGCGAATCGCCCACGAGGGAACGGTTGACCACGAGGCCGACGACGCGGCCATCGTGTACGCACAGGTCCTCGACGGTCAGCAGGTTCAGGACGGCGGCGCCCGCTTCAATGGCACGCACGCAAAGACCTGCGGCCAGCTCGATCGCGTTGGCGGTGTGGAGCCCGTCCCTGTACGCAACATGCCGAACGCCCATCTCGTCCAGCAAGGGCAGCGCTTCGTCCGGCACGACGATCTGACTCATTCCGATGCCCCCGCCCCAGATGCCGCCCCCGGGCGCGAGCCGTTTCTCTAGCACGGCGACTTTCAGTCCCCGTCGGGCCAGGTGGCAGGCGGCCATCAGTCCCGAGGGTCCTGCCCCCGCGATCAGCACGTCGCCCACAAGTCGATTCGCGAGCTCCTGGTGGTACGTGTCCAGGATGGCCCTCGAGATGGTCGCCTCATCAAACGTGGTCATACGTCTTGTGCTCCCGGGCAAACCAGGCACCCATTTCATTCAGACAGCCTGCTTCATCCTCGAATGCGCCGCCTTCGCCGATGCCTGCGGCTCAAACGCCGAGTCGTGGCCAAGGTGCGCGCTGATACGATCGTTGTCCAGGGGGATTGCGTTTCGCAGGGGTGTTTTTCCGCGTGGGGAATCCACGCGGCAGCGCCGGTAAGGGCCGCGATCCTGGAAGGGGCGGGGCCACATTGCCGTGTGGTCGCCGGAGGTATCCGGGTGACAGGCGCCTCGCCGGAGCGGGTCACCGTCATCGACCGCCGCCACGTCCGCCGCGTCTGCCTCCTGGGCCACCTCCGCCCCTCCGGCCCATCCCGCCGCCCATCCCGCCACCCATCCCGCCGCCCATCCCCCGGCCCATCCCTTGACCACCTCCGGGGCCGGCTCCGGGCTGGGTCCCTGGCGGCGACTGCGGCGGAACGGGGTCGGCGCCTGGTCAACCGCGGATAACGCGGCGGCGGTACGTCGGGGGGATGAGATGTCGCGGCATCGGACGTTTGCGCGGAGCGCGATCCGCGCTTCTTGCCGTCCGTCGTACTCAGGGAGGCGCGGGCCAGGCGTCCGCAACTGCCCGCGAACTACAATCTTGCGCGATTCGGGGCGACTCGCGCTGCACCTTTGTGAACGAAACCACCGGGCTGGGGCTGGTCCTGAGCCTGTTCCCGCAAACCATTGAATTTACTGGAGATATGATGCTTCAGTATGTGGAGCCGGGCCTGTACTCCAAGCGGAAGTAGGTCTGGCAGCGGGGACCACCTGCGCCCGGACAGCCTCAGCTGCTCTCTCGGCGGCACGAACTCAGTTCGTCGCCCCGGGGAGGTATTACGGATATGAACCGTAAGACAGTTGTTTTGTTCACACGTTACTCGAGCGACATGCAGCGACCCGAGAGCTGCGAAGACCAGGAGCGAAACGTCCGGCGGGCGCTACCCGTCAAAGGCATCAATCCTGATGGTGCCCTGGTTCTCAAGGACGAGGCAGAATCCGGCACACTGGCCGATCGGCCGGCCATGATGCAGCTTGTCGGGATGATTGACCGGTGTGAAATCGGTGTCCTGGCCGTGGATGACCAGAGCCGTTTCAGTCGGGGGGACAACGCGTTCCAACTCATTACCGACCTAGTCTATTCCGGCGGCCGGTTCATCTCGACCGGCGAGGGAATCGACACGGACGAGCCCGGCTGGGAACTGAAGGTCAAAGTGCTGGAGCTTCACCACAGCACGACGATCCGCGAGCTGGGGCGCCGCGTGCGGCGCGGTCAGGAAGGGCGTGTGCTGGATGGAAACGGTTCTGCGGGTGACTATCCCTACGGCTACCGCGCTGAACTCGCGGACCCCGAACACGCCAGCTGGGTGGGCCGGGGGCCGAAGCCCAAGAAGGTCATCGTGATCTTCGAACCGGAGGCCGAAATCGTCCGGAACATCTTTGCGTGGTTCGTCGGCGGCATGTCCATCGGCGCTATCACCCGAAAGCTGAATGACCTCGGCATCGACAAGGGCCACCGGTCATCGCGCCCGGGCTGGCATCATCAAATCGTGCGCCGCATCCTCGGCAACGCGAAGTACATCGGCAGCTGGACCTGGGGCCGGACCCGCACGCTTCGGAATTCGCGTGGCCGGACGAAGCAGGTTGCCGTGGCTGCCAATGCCGTGGTCACGAGGAACCGCCCGGATCTGCGGATCATCGATGACGCGACCTGGGACAAGGCCCAGCGGCGGCTGCAGGACCTGTACGAGATCTACGGGCACAAGCCGAACCAGCAATTGCGGGGGCCGAAGGTGCATCACACGGAGATCTACCCGGCCAGCTTGCTCGGTGGCCTGATCTGCTGCGGCCAGTGCGGGGCCCGGATGGTGATCCAGTGCACGACGGGCAGGAGGTACCTCGGTTGCCCCCGGCCAGCAGGAACGGCAGGCAGCAGATTCACATCCCCGCTTCGACCCGATGGTGGGTTTTCATTCGAGGCTCTCCGTCATTCT
>CAZBFW010000411.1:0-4547 GCA_964491135.1 uncultured Phycisphaeraceae bacterium
ACGTTCTGCGCCTCGATGGCGATGATGGCCACCTCGTTGCTGCTGAACTCCTCCATGAAACGGCGGAAGCGCAGGTAGGATTCGTCGTGGCTGGCCACGAACGACTCGATCCGGTAGTCCTCGCGCAACCCCGGCCGGAACAGCAGCACAACGGATACCAGCGTCGCCGCCGCCGCGACGACCAGCGCCGGTCGAGCTCCCTGGATGATCCGGTGAATCAGACGCGGCACGGTCACTCCCGCACCCGGGCTACTCCGGCCGGATGCCCGTGGACGTGGCCAGCCCGGTGAACCGCCGCGTGCCCAGGGCGGCCTGGGGGAATCCCTCCGGCCAGGCCGTCAGCGAGATGCCGAAGTCGTCGTCGATCTCGTCCAGCTCGAAGGTGATCCCCACGTACCATCGCGGCAGCTTGCGGATCAGCGCAATGGTGAACTCTTCCGTCTTCCCGCGCTCCAGGTCGAAGCTCTCTCGCAGGGCGACCGTGTACTTCTCGCTCAACTGGTAGTTCACCCCGGCGCCCAGCAGATTCGACTCCGACTCTTCGATGAAGCGGTACCCGATCATATATCCGAGCCGCGGCTGTCGCTCGACGGCCAAAGACACGTCAAACACGTCCAGCTCACCGTCGTTCATGTCGTAGTTGGCCTCCGTGGCCACGACGGTGGAGTCGGTGATCCGCCAGAGCAGCTGGCCGTTCACGTAGTTGCGAGACAGGCTGGTCTCCGGTCGCGTGGGCGACGCAAAGCCGTTCGTATACTCGATGTTCGGGGCGTCGTTGAACACGCCCATTTCCAGGTCCAGCGTCACCAGGTCCACGATGCGCTGGCGGCCCGGCTCGCCCCGCTTGGTCTGCCACCGCTGCCGCACGCCCACCGTCACGCCGTCGAATTCGTCGATGTCCTCGATCGTCTCGTCGAACGGAAACTGCTCATGCGAATCCGCGTTGGCGTGGGCGCCCCAGGCGGTGATGTCCGGCTTGATGATGTGCCGGATGCCCGTCACGTCCAGAAGCTTGGACCGCGCTTCCTCAAAAACACGCCAGAAGTACATGCTGCTCCGCAGGCCGTACGTGCCGAACACGCGCGACAGATTCCCGCTCTCGACGGAATCGTCCCAGGTCGTTCCCCGGACGGACCCGAACGGCACCACGCGAATCGGGCCCAGATCCAGCGGGAACCCGACCTCCTGGCGCGAGTCGGCCCGCAGGGTGCTGCCGGAACTGTCCTCCTTGCCGTAGTACAGGTTTTCCCACAGCGTCTGGTCGGCAAACCGGTAGCGAACCACGCCGGCACGGTTTTCGCTGTACAGCGTCCCCACGCCGCCCAGCGGCTGGCCGATCAGCCGGAACGCGACGTCGGGCAGGTGTTCCGTCTCCGTGAAGAAGTCCAGCACGTGGAAGTTCGCCAGCGCGGTCAGGGCCCAGTGGTCCCGCTGCTTCTTGAGGTAGACCAGGGTCTCCTGCTCCTTGCCGACGTCAAACTCCCGCTCAAAGTACTCCTCCAGAAATCCGGCGTCGCTGACGTACGAGGCCTCCAGCGTGAGCTGCCAGTCGTCGGGCAGATACTGCCGGTGTCGCCAGGTGGCCCGGCCCCGGTTGGCGTCGGGCGGCGTCTCGTCCTGGTACGGGCCCAGCGTGTCCTCGCCGCCGTCGTTGATGTAGTATCCGCGGAACAGCCCGAAGGAGTTTTCGAACTCGTAATCCGCATCGATCCCGGCGCCGGGACCGCGCTCGGTATATTCATCCAGGCGAAGTGAGGCGTTCATGCCCTGCGGGCGCTTCAGCCCGAGCACGGAAAACAGGTCCCACTGCGTCTCCACCTCCGCCCCGAAGTTCCCGCTGTATCCCGTGCGGATTCGCCGCAGCGGCGTCACGTCCTCTTCCAGATCGCCCTGCGCGTACGGCCAGTACAGCAGCGGAACGTCCATGATGTTGAAGGTGGAGTGCGAGATCTTGAAACGTCCCGCACGCGGGCCCGTCACGTCACCGGCCAGGCTGCGGGGCGTCCGGTCCTCAAACTCGATCTTCGAGGCTCCGACGTGATAGTGCGGCGTGTAGAACTCATCCGTGGTCAGCTTCGCGTTGTACGCCGTCCACTCCGTGGCGGATAACTGGCGGACCCGCTCCGCCCGGACGTAGATCGGCACGTCCCGGGTCGGGGTCGGCATGAAGGCCACGGGATCCAGGATCAGGGCCCGGTCGTTCTGGAAATCAAAATACAACTGCGACGCCCGGATCGTCCGGTCGCCGTAGGAAAGAATCACGTCGCCTTCCAGGTACCCCGCCTCCACCTGCCCTGCGGAGGGAAGCATCGTATCGTCCGACGACCCCGGCCCCGGCAACGCTCCCAGACCGGGCAGCGCCCCCACGGGGGAGTCGGCGTCGGGCGGGCCGCCCAACCGCTCGGGGCCGTCCGGTGTCGGCAGGCTGCCCGGCTTGCCCGCACCCACCAGGTACAACACGGCGGCGTCCGCCCGAATCTCCACCGTGTTGAGGCCGGCGGGATCGCCACGCGACACGAACACGTCGCCGATGGCCGTCACCACGATGCGGTCCGCCTCCTGCTGCACGGCCAGGTTGTGGGCCCGATACGACACCAGCGGCCGGGCGACGGGCTTCTCCTGTTCGCCGGCCCGGCCCAGGTCCAGCACGGTTACGGGCGACGGGGCCTCTGGCAGGCCGACCCGGCCCATCCCGGCCCGAGCCCGGATGCGTGCCGCCTCTGCGTACACGGGCGTAGCCTGCGAAGACTGCGGCGTTTTGCGGTCGGCCGAGACGATGACCTTGCCGGAGCTGTTGAGTGTGGCGAACAGGGCGGGACCCGTTGTGGCGGTTCCGGCGGGCTCAATCACCCGGGCGTCACGCCAGAGGAATATCTCGAAGGCGTTATAGGTTCGCCCTTCGAACTCGCGCCGGGTCATCCACGCGACGGCTTCCCGGGCCCGAAGCCGCCGACGGCCCATGTGAAGCTCAAACCCGCCCACCACGTGGATGACCTCACTGCCGTCGCCTTCCGTCCACAGGTAGACCAGGTTGCCGAAGAGCTCCACGTCCTGATCGCTGATGCCGGGCGGCAGCAGGGGCTCTTCCACCGTGTCGCCCAGCGGCACGAGTGGTTGAGCGAGCAGCGGGCCGGTGCAGAACAGCAGGGCCAGCGTCCCAGCAAGTATGCAACATGTTCGCATGAGGGCTCGCCGTACACCGCGCCGCAGCGAATCCGCGCCAGACCGGGACTTCCACGCCCAATGACGCCCCGGAGCCGGAACTGCGGCTCAGTATAGACCGCCCCCGGGGGGTGTCAATCGGGGGGCCGCAACGGGCACGCGGCGATGGGCGGGGCGGCGGGAGCGCTCTTCTGCGAGGATCGGCAGGCGGGCGTGCAGGTCCGATACCGTGCCCGCGGAACAAGCCCTCGTCCGGCGTAAAAAAGCCAGGGGCACGCGCCGCGGATGGCGGTCACGTGCCCACGTGCTTCGAGATGATCGTGCGTTGCCCCGCAGGGTCTCGCTCCGCCGCGGGGCGCGACGGGTGTGTCCAACTCCAAAAAGGTCAGACGTTCTGCATCAAGCAGACAATAGCCGCCGTGAGGGCAAGCAGCATGAACCACAACCGGCTGGACGAGTCGTTGCACTTCTCGCAGAGCGCGACGATGCGTCCGCTAACCCGGTCTTCACTCCGGCCTGTGGTCAGGCGCCCGCAGTTTGCGCAGGGTACTTGCGACATGGCCTTTACCCTCAATCCCCGAAGGTGGCGGGATATCCAAGCGTAGTCGTGCCCCACTCGATACAACATAGAATACGATCCACCCGGGGGCAAACACCGCAGGCCGCATAACCCCGCCCACACCGCGTCCGAAAACCATTGCCCGCATCGCCGCCCCGTGTACAGTGGAAAGCCCGACACAGGCTGCGGCGCCTTGCAAGGGACGGCGTCCCGAACGCGGTTGGGCGGCACCTGGGAGGAGCGCTACATATGGACCTTGGCATTCGCGATCGGGTGGCCCTGGTTACCGGAGCCAGTGAGGGGCTGGGATTCGCTGCGGCGCAGGCCCTGGCCGAAGAGGGCGTCAAACTGGCCATCGCGGCCCGGCGTACGGAGGCGTTGGAGGCGGCGGCCCGCGACCTGCTCAAACGCACCAGTGTCCCCGTGCTGACCGTCCCGTGCGACGTCTCCCGCCTGGAAGACATTCAGCGGTTCGTCTCCCGCGCGGCCGAGCACTTCGGCGACCGGCTCGACATCCTGGTCTGCAACGCGGGAGGCCCGCCGTTCGGCCGGCCGCTCGATCTGAATGACGAGCAGTGGCAGCAGGGCTTTGAGTTGACGCTACGCAGCGTGGTGGCGCTGTGCCGCGCCGTCGTCCCGTACATGCGACGCCGGCGGTGGGGCCGCATCGTGACCATCACGTCCACGTCTGCTCGCGAGCCGATCGACGGGCTGACGCTGTCCAATGCCCTGCGCCCCGCCGTTCACGGGTATCTGAAATCGCTGTCGCGAGATGTGGGCGCGGACAACATTCTCGTCAACGCCGTGTGCCCGGGTTCGTACCTCA
>CAZBFW010000412.1:0-4544 GCA_964491135.1 uncultured Phycisphaeraceae bacterium
GTCCAGGAAGGACCACGGCGGAGCCGACCCGCGGAATCAGAAAGGCAGTGGATCAGGGATGATCCGGCAAGCGGTGGAAAGATGGACCCGGGCGGCGTCGGTCGTGGTGGCCGTCGCGGGATGCCTCGGAGGTCTGGCCGGCTGCGGTCCGGAGACTCGAACGTCTCCCGTTCGCATCGCCAATGCCTACCTCGGGCCGCTGACCGTGGCCGTTGCACCGGCCCTGAATTTCAGCGGCTCCACGGCGTTCGATCCGAACACGGTGGCCGACATCATGGCCTCCGAGCTGGACGCCGTGGTGGGTGTGGAGGTGGTCCCGGTCAGCCGCGTGCTGGCCGTCCTGGGTCAGGAAGGGCGCGACGGTGTCGCCTCGCCGGCCCACGCCCGGAGCATCGTGGAACGACTGGGCGCCGACGCGATCCTGGTTTTTGCGGTGACTGAATATGAACCCTACGATCCGCCCGTCGTGGGCATCGCCGCTCAACTGTACGGCGTACGCCGTGTCGGTGAAGCCGGCGGCCTCGATCCGGTCCGACTCTCGCGCGAAGCCCGTCCGACCTCGACGGAACCCGGACCGGGAACGTTCGGCCCCCTCGCCCAGGCGGAACGGGTATACAACGCTTCCCACGGCTACGTGGCCGAAGACATCCGCGACTTTGCCGAACTGCGAGACGCCGGAGAAAGCCCGTTCGGCTGGCGACTCTACGTGGAGAGCCAGCAGCACTTTCTCCACTACGTCTGTGAACGCACGCTGCGATCGATGTTCGGCGGAGGCGTAGATCTGGCCCTAGCCCAGGGGCAGTGAGACGACGGATAACAGAAGGCAACGGACCAATGAGCGATCGGGTACGGCAATTATCACTCGTAAAGGGATCGGAACGGTTTGTTTTCCGATATCAGGCGGGGCGGGAGGCGGACGTCATCGACGCCTTTTCCGAGCTGGCTGCCAGCCCGTCCAGTGCCTTCGACTGGTTCGATGCAGCCGTGCTCAGCTACCAGATGGGGCGTCGGCTGGAGATGGAACTGGACCAGGTCGCCACGTAGGTGCGTGCAGGCGACTCGCGGCAACCGCCGGACCCTTGACCCGGGCCGGTCGGTTCTGACGGACGTGCAATGGGATTTCGCCGAAGTAGTGGCTGCCAATTATGAGCGAAATTGATTTGATCAACGAGTTCCTCAACTACCTCAAGTTCGAGCGGCACTTCTCCCCCCACACCGCCAAATGCTACGCCGCAGACCTCAGTCAGTTCTGCGCGTTCCTTCGCGAAGGCCGGGGAGGCGCCGGCGGCCACGGCGGCGACACCGGATATGCCACGCCGCCGTCGGGCACCGCGGTGATGGTCAAGACCGACATCCGACAGAAGCTCATCAGCGTGACCACCGAACAGGTCAAAACCTTCCTGGCCTATCTGGCGGAACAGGACTACTCCAAGTCCACCACCGCCCGAAAGCTGGCCACGCTGCGCAGCTTCTACAAGTTCCTCCTGCGGCGCAACTACGTGCCGGCCAACCCGCTGGCCGCCATCCGCACGCCCAAGCAGGAACGCCGGCTGCCCAAGTTCCTCGAGGCCGACGCCATCACCAAGCTCCTCAACACGCCGGACGACAACACGCTGCTCGGCGCCCGCGACCGGGCCATGCTCGAAGTGATGTACTCCACCGGCATCCGCGTCAGCGAGCTGGTTGACCTGAACCAGGGCGACATCGACTTCGTCGGCCAGTGCGTCCGCGTCCGCGGCAAGGGCAAAAAGCAGCGCCAGACGCCCATCGGCCCCACCGCACTCGCCGCCGTCAACAGATACCTCGATCTTCGACGCAACGACCCGCGAAACGCCACCTCAGACGCCCAGGCCCTCTTCGTGAACAAGCACGGCCAGCGCCTGAGCACGCGGAGCGTCCGCCGCAAGCTGGACAAGTACCTGGCCGAAGCCGGGCTCGACCCGACCATCAGCCCGCACACGCTCCGCCACAGCTTCGCCACGCACATGCTCAACAACGGCGCCGACCTGCGGTCGGTGCAGGAACTGCTGGGGCACCAGTCGCTGTCCACCACGCAGATCTACACGCACCTGACCGCCAAGCGGCTCAAGCAGGCCTACGACGACGCGCACCCGCGCGCCTGACGAGACAGACACACGACAGCCTCCACACCCCGGCCGCGGACTCGCCCCGCGGCCGGTTTTCTTTTCGCGCTGGGCGCGTCCTGGGCCACCGACGTGAAACCCGCCTCCGATGTCAACCGAGTCTCCGATGTGGACCGAGTCTCCAGTGTGGGACCGAGTCTCCGGTGTGGGACCGGCTTTCCAGCCGGTCCGTTTGCAGCTTCCCGGCTCTTCGCCGTGGGCCTCCACGAAGAAGACCCGTCCGTCTTGGCGGCGGAAAACAACGCCCTTCCCAAGCCCTCGGTCCCGAAGAGACTGAACGACTTGTGCCATTCCCTCCAACCGCGAAACCGCGCGCAACAGGCAACCCAGGGCAGCGATGCACCCCTTTCCCGCCCCCACTACTCCGGTTCGATCGGAATGAAGGGGCGGCCGCACTCGGGGCAGCGCGGGGTTACCTGGCCTCGCAGATCGTAGCCACATCTCTCGCAAACGGGGATTCCCAACTCGCGCAGGCATTCGCGCAGGCTTCGACGAATTCGGGACCGTTTTCTGAAGAACGCAACCACGCAACCGAGCCCGCCCGCCAACGCACCTCCCAGAAAGCCCGGCCAACATCCTCCCGGCCACGGGACCCATCCAACAAGCCACGGCAGGACCGAAAGTTCGAGGATGACGAAGAAAGCCGAGAGCCCCCCGCACACCGCAATCAGACCGAAGGGAGAAACGTGCCGAATCGCTTTCTTGTATGCGTCGAGACGTTCCTGGGGATCGTCAAACGCATGCAGCTCCGGGAGGTAGCGGTATTGCCAGCGGGGGATGCGCATTGATCGAACCGCCGTCGGGGGCATCCGTCAGGGGATACCCGCAGGAAGGATGCGATGAACCAGACCTCAGTCAGAGCGACGAACGCTTGCCATCCGCATCATACCCCGTGACCGGTGTTCTGAACACGAGCCGTTGCTGATTCCGCTTTCCCCTTCTCGGACGTCCAAGACACCGAGGCGTGGCCTCCAGACGCACACGCTGGGACATCGACCGCACACACGCCCCACAGCCTGCGGCCCCAAGTACCGTAGACAAAGGGCTCACGGATCGCCAACACAATTGTCCTCGTTCCTCCGACGGACCATCTGAATAGGGCACGTGGCTTCTGCCATCCTGGGGGCAATCGGTGGGGTAAGGTAACCCCTGCATCCGCACCCGCCGGCGTTTGGGGAATTGGCCGGGGCCGCTCTACGGCGTAGGCGCCTTCTCCACGATGGCCGCGAAGCCGCCGCCCGGGGCCAGGTGAATGTCCAGCTTGCCCTTCGCGTCCACCTCACGTCGAGTGACGGCCACATCGCTGCCGTAGCGGTCCGCGTTCACACCGTCCGACCAGGCCGTCACGGCATGTGTGCCGGCCGGCAGGAAGTCCAGCGGCAGGGAGAGATCCCGCGCGGTCCAGTCCGTCATCGCCCCGACGTACCACGTGTCGCCGTGCCGGCGCGCCACCGCAACAACCTCTCCCACCTCGGCCGCCAGCACCCGGGTTTCGTCCCACGTCACCGGAACTCGCCGCAGAAACTCCAGGCAGTCGGGATTCGCCCGGTAGTGGCTCGGGCTGTCTGCCAGCATCTGCAGCGGGCTGAGATAGACCACGTACATCGCGAGCTGATGGGCCCGCGTGCCCATGCTGGCCGGTCGGCTGTGCATTGGCCGGAAGTTCTTCTTCTGCAGGTTGATCATCGCCCCCGGGGTGTAGTCCATCGGACCGACCACCATGCGAATGAACGGCAGCAGAACCGCCATCTCCGGGTTGGCCAGGTCGCACCATTTCGCCTGTTCCAGCCCGAGGACCGATTCAATCGTCAGCACGTTGGGCCACGTGCGGGTGAGACCGGCCGGCTTGGGGCCGCCGTGATAATCAACGACCATCTTCCGGCGGGCCGCCTCGGCCGCGGCGCGGTACACGAAATCCATCATGACCTGGTCGTCGCGCTGCATGAAGTCGATCTTCAGGCCCGCCACGCCCCACGCCTCGAACTGCTCGAACGCCCGGTCGAAGTTGGCCTCCAGCGCGGTCGATGTCATCCACAGAACGACACCCACCCGCCGTTCGACCCCGTACCGGATCAGGGCTGGCATGTCGATCTCCGGCACCACCTTCAGCAGGTTCTCCGGGCCCGGCACGCTCCAGCCTTCGTCGAGGATGATGTACGGGATGCCGTTCTCCGCCGCGAAGTCGATGTAATGCTTGTAGGTGTCCTGGTTCACGCCGGACTTGAACGGCACACCATGGATGTTCAAGGCGTTCCACCAGTCCCAGGCCACCTTGCCCGGCCGGATCCACGACGTGTCCGCCAGTCGGCTCGGCTGGGCCAAATGGTAGAGCATGGTGCTCGTCAGCAGCCCCGCCGCGTCCGCGAGCACAAACGCCCGCCAGGGATACGTGCGGTCGCC
>CAZBFW010000413.1:0-4541 GCA_964491135.1 uncultured Phycisphaeraceae bacterium
CTGTATCTGTCGTATTGCCAGATCGGCGGGTCCTCGCTTCGGCTCGTACGACGCGCGAACCTGTAACCGCGGCCGGCCTTCGGCGTTATCGATTTGGGCGACGAAGCCCCATCCTCCGCCGCCCTGGTTCTCTTTCAGCAGCACGGTGTTGGTGCCGGCCTTGTGCTTGACCGGCTCGCGGTCCTGACGAGAGGCATAGGGGCGGGCGGCCATGTGCCGGTAGACCTCCTGCCCGTTGACCCAGACGGCCACGCCGTCGTCGCTGCCGAGCGCCAGCACGGCGTCCATGTTTTCCGGGGCGTGCAGATAGGTCAGGCCGTAGGCCACGGCGTCGCCGACAAAGCCGCCGTAGAACTCCAGCAAATCGATGGAGAACTCGGAACTGAAGTCGTAGCCGGGCTTGATGTCACGGGTCGCCTTCTTCCAGCCGATGGTCTTGCCGTCCTTGCCCTCATACGTGGCCGCCAGGTCGACGCCCAGTTCCGGCGGAAAGACGTGGTCCACGCCCTGGTCCCACGGGTTGTGGAAGGGCCCCGCCACCCACCACTTGTCGATGGAGGGCAGCAGCATCCGCTCGGATCGCATCCGCACTTCGCGATCGCCGAGCTTGAACGTGAATTCCGCTTTCAGCAAGCCGGACGCAGGCTCGCCCTCCGGGCTGTACACTTCATCCACCATCAATGTGTCGCGTCCGGTCATACGCTTTTTGCACGAGCCTGTGCCGACCGTCCGCCAGCCGGCCGGCGGCTCGACCTTGATCCCGGCATCGATGCCGCCGAGATCCCCGTGCGGCATGGACACCGCAGCCGTCGCGACGACGTTCAGTCCCTGGTCGCCATCCGGCGTCATGAGATGAAGGTGATTGCTCGCGCCGGCCAACTGGGCAAACACCCGATCCGCAACGGCCGGTTCGGCCTTGGCCGCGATGGCCGCCTGCAGCAGCGATATCCAGTTGGTATCCACGTCGCGGGCGAGGGCCGGCAGAGCGGCATGGTCCGCGCGCACCAGATGGAGCCGCTCAAGCGTTTCACGGATCGCCTGGGGTGTGGCCGGTCCCAGTAAGTCCGCAAGTTCCTTGAGCAGGTCCAGCCGGCCGCGCAGACCGGACCGCAATGGCGATTCGTCCCAGCCCTCGCGCGGCGCAACCTCAATCGCCACCGACTGGTTCACCGGCAGGGAATCGCTGCATATGCGCAGCGAGAGACTGTCCAGGTCATACTCCCAGGCGGGGGCAGTGAGTTCCTGGCCGTTCAGCGTCACACTGTCGGGCGGCCACACCTCGTGCAGCACGACCTCGTACTTCCGAGCGGTGAGCATGCCCGGGAACGAACCTTCCGCAGGACCGATCGTGATTCGGCGTTTGCCGTCTGCCAGGGCGTGCCGAACCGGCGTCCACGCGCACTCGCCCTTCTGGTAGCCGTTGGTCAGGCCGTCGTCCTCGTACACGCGGGTCTGGCCGCTTTGGCCCGGGAAGATGTGGAGGATCAGCGGGTCCACGGGCTTTTCGCCCGTGTGCTTCATGCGCGGCATCGCGGGAATAACCGCGCCCGCCCGCACAAACAGGGGAAGCTCGTCCAACGCTGAAGAGAACTGGCGTTGGATCGGGCCGCTGATTGTCTCACCTGTGTACCAGTGGGTCCACTCGCCGGGCGGAATCCAGACCTGGCGATTCGCTTGACGGCTGATCTCGTTCCGGGGACCGGCGTTGTGCGCCACGAGCAGCGAATCACCAAACAGGAACTCCGCGCCACCGTACGCCTCCTGAACCTCCGGCCACTCGTAGTAGAGCGGCCGGCACAGGGGAACGGTTTTGTCGTACACCTGGCGGGCCGCAGTGTAGATGTAGGGAATCAGCGAATAGCGGAGGTGGAAGGCCTCGCGGGCGGCCTCAAAATACTCGTCGGGGAAGGCCCAGATGCGCCGCTCGGCACCCGGGTCGCGGGTGGCGTGCGTTCGCAGCGTGGGGGAGAAGACCGCGCTCTGAATCCACCGCACGTACATCTCCGGCTCGCACGGGCCGGGCAGGTGCCCGCCGACGTCGTGGCTCCAGTACGGGAAACAGACATTGCCGGCAGTCGCGGTGAAATCCGGCTGAAAGAGCAGCGTGTCAAACGTGCTGTACGTGTCGCCGGAGAAGCCGATCTGGTAGCGGTGATTGGCCAGGCCGCCCCAGCGGCTGAACATCAGGCCGCGGCGACCGTCGCGGGCACGGTCCATGTAATGAATCGCGTTGAGCCAGAGGAACGGGTCAAGCCCCTCAATCTGGGTGGGTGGGCCGTGGCCGCCGTAATCGAGCCACCAGAAGTCCACGCCCTGCTCTTCGAGCGGGTGCAGCAGGTACTTGAAGTACGCATCCACCCATTCCGGCTTGAAATGGTCGTAGAGAATCTTGTCCGTGGTCTCCGGGTCCAAACCCAACGCGCCGGCCAGCGGCTTGAAGCGTTCCTCATGCTTCTCGATGTCGTAACCGGGATGCAGATTCAGCGTGACCTGGAGCCCTTGGTCGGCCGTCCAGTCCAGGAATCCCTTGGGGTCGGGGAAGTTCGTCTTGTGCCAGGTGTAGCCGCTCCAGCCGGGCTCGTGCCAGTCCAGGTCGATCACCAGCACGTCCAGCGGAACGTCATGCTCGCGGAACTCGGCGACCAGGTTCTTCAGCTCCTGGTCCGTGTACGGCCAATAGCGCGACCACCATGCCCCAAAAACAAAACGCGGCGGCATGGGAATCCGGCCGGCAACCAGTGTGTAGTCGCGCAGGGCGGCCGGGTAGTCATGCCCGTGCCCGAAAAAGTACCAGTCGATCGCCTCGCGGTCCGTGCGAGCGACAGGCCAGGGACGCTCGCCTTCGCCGAAGACTGCCTGGCCGGTGTCGTCGACGAGGGCCCAGCCATCGTGGGAGACCAGCCCTGTGCCGAGCTCCGCCGATCCCGACACGCCGTCGAGCGACCGCCGGGTGCCGCGCAGGTTCCCGGCGGGATCGGCGCCCGGCGTCCAGGCCACGGAGCGCTCGCCGGCCTTGAGACCAATGGAAAGGTTCTCCGCATCGAACAGGCCGCCCTCCGGCCGATAGCGCAGCGTGAGATACTGGGTCTGGATGGTCAGCCGGCCGTTCTCCTCGGAGGACGTGAACTGGGGCACGGGGAGCCTGCGATTGATGAACGTCATGGAGGCCCGATCTTCGAATGACGACGTGGCGGACCATTCCATGCGGATCAGTCGCGGAGTCAGAACCGTGAAGCGGGCCTGACCGGCAGTCACGATCGCGGCGGGGTCGGCCGCGGAGGTCGGGGCCGGGTCGGCGTAGGCAAGGGACGACAGAAAAGCAAAAAGCAGAAAACAAAAAGCAAAAATAGAGCGACGGAAGGATGAGGGAACGGAGCCGTTCGGGAAGCGCGATGGTGTGGAAGCATTGAGCGTCATCATGTTTGTTGCCTGCCCTGCGGGCAGCCTCGTAGGAGTTTCTGTCATTCTGCCGGTGCCGGTTGCTGGGCGGCGAAGGTCAGGTAGTTGCAGAACACCTTGCGGACGACATCAGCGGGGCCGGGGGGATCGTTCAGCGTGCGGGTGATGTCCAGCGTGGACAGCACCCAGCGGCCCTTGCCCTCCGGAATCACCGCGACGGCCGTGCTGACCCGGAGCTGATGATCGCTGACCGATCCGACCACCGCCTCCTCCCCCTGCAGCAGCAGGCCGAAACGGTCGGCCGGGTACACAACAAAATCCTGGTACTCCCAGTTCAGGGCCTGGTTGACGGGCAGCCCCTCAAAGAGCGGGTGTTCGCGCACGAAGAAGTTGCCGCCCAGCCACCACTTGCCGTGCCGCATGACGCCGTCAAACTCCACCAGTCCGCGCTGGGCCAGCATCCGGGCCACCGGCTCCGCGTTGCGGATGACGATCGCCGTTGTGCCGTCGTCGCGGACTCGCCGCGGCAAATCGGCCAGCACGGCCTCCGCCTCCGCGAGCATGGCGGGCCGGGTCCAGAGCAGCCGGATGACCGCGCCCTCCTGGGCCTGGAAGTACTCCAGCCGGATGTCGTAGGCCGTTCCCGCTTCGAGCGTCACCGGCTCCGAAGTGTCGTACGTCGGGCCGTGCGTGGTCCAGTTGTCGATGATGCGCTTACCGTCAATCCACAAGCGCACGCCGTCGTCGCTGAGGGTGTGGAAGCGGTAGACGCCGGATTCCGGGGCCTTCAGCTTGCCCTGCCATCGTACGCTGTACTCCGTGCGCGCCGTAGCCGGGTCCGGCGGGGACTGGGAGAAATCGAAATCCACCTTCGGATCGGTGCGGAGCAGCACGCGACGGTGGAAGTCGGTGCCTTTGAAGTACTCGGCGGTCAGCCCCTGGCCTTCGCCCTCCGTCGGCACCAGCGCGGCGTTGGGGACGACCTCGCGCGGTTCGAAGTCGAACTCACCGAGGATCACGTAATCGAGCTTCTCCAGCGAGGCGGAGAACGCGGGTACTTCGACCCCCAGGTGGTCTTTCAGAAAGTCGCGAGATCGGAAGAGCGTCGTGTAGGGAAAGAGTGTAGGAGAGGGTGGTGGGGG
>CAZBFW010000414.1:0-1891 GCA_964491135.1 uncultured Phycisphaeraceae bacterium
TAGCCGAACCACTCGCCGTACTCGGGGTCGGGGAAGTGGGCGAACGTGTACTCGTGGACCTTGTCGAACCAGTCAAGGTATCTCTTCTCGCCGGTGAGGCGCCAGGCCAGCAGCGCGGCATACAGGGCCTCGCTGTGCGGCCACCAGAGCTTCATGTCGTGTTCCAGGTAGGGCGAGGGCTTGCCCGCTACGTCGAGGAAGTAGAGCAGCCCGCCGTGCTCTCGGTCCCAGCCGCGCTCGAAGGACCAGTCGAGCACGGGCAGAATGCGCCGGATCAGGCCCTGGTCGCCGCGGCGCCGGGCCACCTCCAGGATGAACCACGCGGTTTCAATGGCGTGCCCGGGATTCATGACCCGGCCCGCGGGGGTGTCGAGGCGCCGGCCATCCGGGTCCACCGTCTCCAGCACGACGGCGTCTTCCGGCCGGATGAAGTCGCGGAACAACTCCTCGATCGCTCCGTCGATCAGAATCTCATACCGCGCGTCATCATCCACGCGCAGCAGGGCGTCGGCCATGCTGATGAGGCACATCAGCGGCGAGAGCGATTTGGCCGGCCGGGTCTGCGGGTCGATTTTCGGCGGTAACAGGCCGGGGGTGGTCTGGTATCGGCGAAACGAGTTGAACACGTCCACCGCGCGGCCGCGGATGGCGTCGTCGCGGGTGGCTTCCGCCAGGGCCGCATAGGCGAGGGTGGCGAAGACTTCGCTGTACACGTGCCGCCGCATCTGCAGCGGCTTGCCCTCGCGGGTGACGCTGAAGTACATCTTCCCGTCCGGTGCGAAGCAGTACTTTTCCGAGAACGCGAAGCCGTGGCGGGCCAGGTCCAGCCATTCCGGCCGGCGCTCCATACGATGGAACAGGGTGGCGTAGAGCCAGGTGGCCCGACCCGCGAACCACACCGGCTTGTCCGTGGAGAAGACCGAGCCGTTGCGCTCCAGGCACGTGAAGAACCCTCCGCATTCCCGGTCGACGCCGTGCTCCATCCAGAACGGCACGACGTCATCCAGGAGGGCGGTGCGGTATTGATTCCGAAGCTTCAGAATTCGATCGGATTGCATGATGCTTCCTTTCGAGGGCAATTCACGGGCCATGCGGGTCAGGCACCCAAGCAGCCGCCGTGACCGTGCGCGAGGGTAGATCCTCACATACGAACTTCAGGCATTCAACTCCGTTTGCACGCGCCGGATCAGCTCGGGCACGAGGGCGGCGATTTCCGGCGTGAGCTCCAGCCCCCAGTCGACCTGCCGGGGCTGCACACCCAGAATGACGACCTCGCCGGGCGGCTCGCCAATCTGCCGGGCCATGGCCAGTGCATCGAGCAGGCTGACCTCGTGGACGGACAGCCGGCCGGGCGCCGGGCCGGCCAGATCTTCGGGCGTCAGCCGGAGAACGGTGCCGGGTGGCGCGTCGGTCTGCATGGCGTCGACCACGACGACCTTCCGCCGGCCCGCCAGCATTTCCACCAGGTCCATGCCGCCCGTGCCGCCGTCGCAGAGCTCCACGTGGTCGGGCAGGGACGTCTCCCGCATGGCCTCCACCACTCGAACGCCGACGCCTTCGTCGCTGAGCAGGATATTGCCGATGCCGAGTACGAGCAGCGGGCGGACGAGTCGGGTGGTCGGATCGAGCGGGATTTGAGACATGGGTCTCGTCCTGTCGGTCAGGCCTTCAGGCTCACAGGGCAGGCCGCAATGGAATCCTCGGCCGGCCATTGCTCAGACAGTATACGACGAGGAGGCGGTTTCGCCGCCTCGGCCGGTCCAATTGGTGTGGAAAAACTGCCCGCGGGGCCGGTCCACCCGTTCGTACGTATGGGCCCCGAAGTAATCGCGCTGGGCCTGGAGCAGATTGGCGGGCAGTCGTTCGCAGCGATAGCCGTCGTAGTAGGCCA
>CAZBFW010000414.1:1991-4533 GCA_964491135.1 uncultured Phycisphaeraceae bacterium
CGGTCGGTCCGGGCAGCACCTTGGAGGCCGCCACGCGCTCCTCCTTCAGAGCGGACAGGCAGCGGGCGAAGACGGCCTCGCCGATGAGGGTCAGGGGCTGTCCGACGTCCAGGGCGGCCTCGGCCGTCCACTTGCCGGTGCCTTTCTGGCCGGCGGCGTCGAGGATGAGGTCCAGCACGGCCTGCCCCTCCTCGCGGTATCCGAGGATGTCGCGCGTGATTTCGATGAGGTAGGAGTTCAGCTCTCCGCGGTTCCACTGATCGAACACGTCGCGCAGCTCTTCCAGCGATAGCCCCGCGCCTTCCCGCAGCAGGTGGTACGCCTCGCAGATCATCTGCATGTCGCCGTACTCGATTCCGTTATGCACCATTTTCACGAAATGCCCGGCCCCGGCCTCGCCGACCCAATCGCAGCAGGGAGTGCCGTCCTCCGTGCGGGCGGCGATGGCCTGGAAGATCGGGCGTACGTGTGGCCAGGCCTTGGGCGACCCGCCGGGCATGATGGACGGTCCGCGGAGGGCGCCTTCTTCACCACCGGACACGCCGGTGCCGATGTAGAGCTTGCCGTCGCTTTCGACGTATTCGGCGCGGCGGGTGGTATCGGGATAGTGGGAGTTGCCGCCGTCGATCAGGATGTCGCCTTCTTCCAGCAGGGGCAGGAGCTGCTCGATGAACTGGTCGACGGGTGTGCCCGCCTTGACCATCAGCATGACTTTCCGCGGACGCTTCAGGGCGGCACACAGTTCGGCAAGCGAATGCGTGCCGATGATTTTCAGGCCCTTGCCGCGGCCGTTTACGAAATCATCCACCTTGGACGTGGTGCGGTTGAAGACCGCGACGGTGCATCCGCGGCTTTCCATGTTCAGCACCAGGTTCTCACCCATGACCGCCAGGCCGATCAGGCCGATATCTGCGTTGGACATCGAATCGTTCCTTCTGCCGGGTGTTCGTTCACCTGCGCAACGCCTGCGGCACGTAGGCCGTGCAGACCTGTTCGGCGAAAACAGGTTTCAGCCGGGCGAACCGCTGCAGCCCGTTCTCCAGGGGGACGTCCGGCCAGGCATCGCCGATCAGCGGCCGGGCGTATCGTACAAAAGAGTCCGTCACATCGCACGTGTCCGGCGTGATCCATTTCGCCGGGAAGGTACGCTCGGAATTCGCCACCTGTTCCAGCGGAACCTTGTCGTACCGGACGCGATATGCCTCGCCCGGCTCGCGAAGAATCGTGCCCATCCAGCCGTTGCCGTCCTGCCGGGCGATGGTGACGCACTGGCGACCCACCTGGTAGGCCTCCTCCAGGTCCACGACGGATGCGTAGATCGCGGCGTTTCGCTGGTCGGTGCCGGGGACCTGGCAGCGGGCCTTGCCGGGTACGGGCAGCTTTCGGGCGTTAATGGCGTTCGTCACGATCTGGGCCACCGACGACTGCGACGATCCGAACGACGTGTGCCCGAAAGCGTCTTTCACCTCGCCCAGCGAGCCCACGTTGAAACCCTCGCTCACCACAACAATGCACCGGCCGCGCTCTCCCAGGGTCTTCACCACGCGGTCGACGAGGTCCTGGAGGCTCAGGCCGGACTCGGCCAGGCAGATCAGCAGCGGCATCTGCCGTTCGGGGTCCGCCAGTCGGGCGGCGGCCGGGATGAAGCCGATCTTCCGGCCCATGGCCTGGATCACCAGCACGGGGTCGGCGGGGCAGGAACCGGCGTTCTCCTCATTCGCATTGAGGATGTACTGGGCCAGGTAGCGGGCGGTGCTGCCGTAGCCGGGCGTGTGGTCAATCAGCCGGAACGCCGAATCGCCCACGTCGTTGTCAATGGTCTTCGGCCCGCCGACGGACACGAGTTCCATGCCGCGCTGCTCGGCCAGGCGGCTGACCTTCAGCGCGGTGTCCATGGAGTCGTTGCCGCCGATGTAGAAGAACCAGCGGATGTCGTGGGCGCGGAAGACCTGGAGCACGCGGTCGAAGTCCTCGCGTTGTGACTCTTTCAGCTTGTAGCGGCACGTGCCGATCGACCCCGCGGCAGGCGTGCAGCGAAGCAGGGCGATCTCCCGCGGATCCTGGGCGGAGAGGTCCAGCAGCTCTTCCTTCAGCACGCCCTCGATGCCGTGCCAGCCGCCATACACGCGGCCGAACGTGTCCGGGTGATCGCGGCATGCGTCAAAGATGCCGCGAAGCGTGTTGTTGATGACGGCGGACGGGCCGCCGGATTGGGCGATGAGAACATTTCCAGGCATCAGGCCGATCCTTCAAACTGGCTTCGAAGCCCCCACAGCCCGAGGGCTGGGTTTGAGACAAAGAAGACTTCTTCTCCGTCCGGCAGCGTGTTGAACCCGTCACGCAGCTCGCGTGGATTGTAGCGCCGGCTCAGGACGTTCACGTCTCCAAAGGCGAAGCCGACTCCCTCGACCTGATCCCGAGTCAGTTCGCCCGGGCAGTAGGTGATGCGGAACCGGCCTTCCGACGAGCCGTGGATCAGGTGAGCGGCGGCGGACAGGTTCGCGGCCAGTTCCGGGTGCTCGCCCACCATCCGCAGCGTGTG
>CAZBFW010000415.1:0-4529 GCA_964491135.1 uncultured Phycisphaeraceae bacterium
ATGATCGCAAGAAAGAAGCAGATGAGCCGTGTCGCAGTGACGGCCGTGACGGGCCTGGCCTTGGCGTGCAGAGCCGCGGCCGGGCAGGTGACCGTGTTCTCGGACAGCTTTGACACCGGCACGTCCGGACCCAACTGGGCCGTCTTCAGCGCCGCGGGAGACTACACGGCTGATTTCGCCTATGACTACAGCCTGCGGGGGATCATCCCTGCCCCGAACTCGTCCGGCACCACGGTCGGGCTGCATTTCACCGTGAATAACAACGACGCGAACCCCGCGAAGGACGCCGTGAGCGCTTACCCGGTCGGGCAGTCCTTCCCCGGCCCGCGAACGCTCTCCTTCGACATGTGGCTCAACTACAACGGCGGCGCCGGCGGGGGGATCGGGTCCACCGAGTTCGCGACGGCCGGGCTCCGTCATGCGGGCGACCGCGTGGTCTGGGCGGACAACGCCGCCGGCGACGGGCTGTGGTTTGCGGTCAGCGGCGAGGGTGGAGACTCCGTTGACTACCGCGCGTACTCCGGCGGAACGCTGCTGTCCGTGGCCGGGGCCACCCTGGCGGCCGTTAGCGCGAATCACACAGACGCCTTCTTCCAGTACCTGTTTCCCAGCCCGACGTACGAAACGGCCGGCGCGCCCGGCAAACACTGGGTGGAGGTCCTCATCGGGTCCGCCGACGGGGTGGTCGAGTGGCGGCTGAACGGCCGGCTGATCGCCATCCGGGTTGATGAGTCCGCGAGTGCCACGAACCTGATGCTCGGCTACATGGACACGTTTGCGTCCATCGCGAACCCGGCCGTGGACAACTTCGTGATTTACGACAACGTCCGCGTCGAGGCGCCCGACTGCAACGCAAACGGCACTCCGGACGATCAGGACGTGGCCGGCGGCGGCAGCGAAGACTGCAACGCGAACGGCCTGCCGGACGAGTGCGAGTCCGTCGCCCCGTCCGACTACGATGCGGACGGCGACGTGGACGCGGACGACTTGGCGGCGCTGGTCGGCTGTCTGGGCGGGCCGGATGCCGGACCCGCCGCGTGTCCGGCGCTTTGTCTGGCCGCGTTCGATTCGGACGGCGACGACGACGTGGATCTGGGCGATTTCGCCGCGTTCCAGATTGCGTTAACGTCCGGAGTGTTCCCGGTTCGACCGGCCCAGGCGGTGGGGGGGCGGCGTCTGGTCGCGGAGGTGGCCGGCCTCGACCGGACTGCCCGGGAGCAGCGAATCCAGCAGGAGGTGCTCGGCGGCAACGTGCCGGGTTTCGTGCGCACGTTCGTACCGATCCACGTGAGTGCGCTCATCGGGGGCACAGTGCGGCAGGCTACGTACTACGTGACACCCGACTACCTGGCGATCGGAACGGATCGCGACTTCGTCCGCATGCCCATGACACCGCTGATCGCCCAGCCCATTGCGGATGCGCTGGCGTGTCTGCTGCCGACGCGCAAGATGGTGAACGACATCTACGCACAGGCGGCGGTCAAGCTCGCTCCTTCGCCGATCAGTCCGACCACCACCGACATCGCACGGCTGACCACGTACTACCGCCACCACGAAACGGTGGAACAGCAACGGGCCGGCCAGCCTCTCGGCCTGCTGGTGGGCGGCATCAAGAAGGACGTGGTGATCACGCCTCTTCTGGCCACGAACCCCGGGAAAGTGGCGATCTACGGCTGGCACCAGCTCAATGGAACGCCCATCCAGCCTTTGTACCTCGGCCACGTGGACTGGTACGTGGACTACAGCCACGGCATCCGGCTGGTTCGAGGTATGATGGAGGTGGATGGCGTGGAGATGTCCGTGGCGGATGTGCTGGCCGATCCCAGTCTGCATGTGCTGCTCAGCGACGAGGGCGTCGTGACAAACCCCAGCTACTGATTCGGCGCGTTGACCACGGCATTGCCGGGGGTTAGGGTTGTGTGCGTTCCGGTGGGATTCCACCGGAGTTCCAAGGCGACCGATGTACTCCCCGTGAGTCACGATGATGGAAGAAAAACGCGCCGGCGACTCGCTTGCGCAGCGTGCGTATCAGCACGTGTGGCACGGCATTCTTTCCGGCCGGCTGCGGCCGGGAGCCGTGCTTTCCGAAGCCGGACTGGCCCGGTCACTGGGGGTCAGTCGCACCCCGGTCGGAGAAGCCATTCGCAAGCTGGCGGATGAGGGACTGCTCGAGCAGATCCCGCGATTCGGGACAGTGGTGCGCTCCATTGCTCCGGAGGAACTGGTGGAGCTGTGCGAGCTCCAGGAGGCGGTCCAGAGCGCTGCCGCCGCCCGTGCCGCGACGAAGCGATCCGCCGGCACACTTTCGCGCATCCGGCAGGTCTGTGATCTGATCGATGCGCTGGTCGGCGGGTTCAAGAAGGCGAACGGGGGGGCGTTGACGGGCGCGGCCCTCCGCCGGTTCCTCGCGGCGGACCTGGCGTTTCACACGCTGGTCACCGGGGCAGGGGGGAACCGCCGCATCCTGCGGGAAGCCAGGGAGATCGGGACACTGCAGATGGTCTTCTGGCTTCGCGTGGGTCGGCAGGACGTGAGGACCGCGAGGGAGATTCAGGCAGGTCACGAGCGCATTCTAGACGCTCTGGAGCACGGCGATGCGGAAGCCGCGCGAAAGGAGATGAGCGAGCACCTTCGCATGGGCATGCTCCAGGCCGCTCAGCATGCCGGCGGCGAAAGAGAGGGTGGGGCGGAGGACGCGCTCCGAGGACTGCCGTATGGGATTCTCAGGGAACTCAAGGATGTGGACCTGCCGGTGGATCCGTCATCCTCGGATGAGGAGGGCGACGAGGGTGTGTTCTAGCCGCCCCTGCGGCTTTCGTGCGGCGTGCATTCACGATCGGGCACCACGGCGGTGCACGATCCTCACTTCGCAATCCACCCGCGTTTTTCTTCGAAACCGCGCGCCCTTCGCGCATTCTCGGGCGTTCCGATAACCGGCGACTCGCCTTGAGGGCGGGGGGCCTGAACTGCCTCGTCGGTTACACCGATACACCCTTTGAGACGCAGCCGGATCGACCATATGCACGAATAGGGGACCGGGGTCTCAGGACACGTGTGATGCCGCTCGGGTTCCGGGAATCGCAACGGAGCAAGGGGTCCGCGCGCTCTCCCGGGCCTGGAGCTGTCACCCCGCAGGTCAGTCAATGGGTCCGGATCACGCTGCTGGCGGCTGCGGTCCTTGCGTTCTCGGTGCGATCCGGGCAGGCCACGAACGGAGTGGAGCCCGTGAACTCGAGCCTTCAAGCCCGTTCACGCGGGGGAGCTGACGCGGCTGTTGGCGATACGGCCCTGTCGCAGATTGAGAATCCGGCCAGCCTGCGGCTGCACCCTCGGCCGCGATTCGATGGGTCGGCCCAGATGTGCTTCCCCATCGTGCGGTGGGAGAGCCCGATCGACGGCTCATCCTCGCAGGTCCGCGTCATTCCGATCGGGGACGTGGCGGTGGCCCTGCCGTTTTCCGAGCGGCTGAGCTTCGGATTGGCCGTGCATTCGCGCGGAGGACTCGGCTCTCGTTTCAACATGCGCCATCTGTTGATCCCTTGGATGTCGCGTCAGGTGGGGGCGGAGGCCAAAACGATCGGCCTTCTTGTGAGCGGGGCATATCAGGTCACTGAGCGTCTTTCCGTGGGCGCCGGGGTGCGGGCAGAGGCCACCAGCGCGGAGTTCAGCCTGGTGCTGGGGCCGGCGGACCTGGAGTTTGGCCGAGGCACTTCGTGGGGGGGCGGATTTCAACTGGGCACGCACTACCGGTTGCGGGACGATCTGAGCTTCGGACTGGCCTACCGGTCGCCGACCTGGGGCTCGGATCTTGCCGGGGGCAGGGGTCGGGCGTCGCTGTTCGGGCTGCTGCCGGTTGACCTGGGGGCGGTTCATATCGAGGACATGCAGCACGCGCAGAAGATCACGGCGGGCCTGGCCTGGGACGCGACCACTTGGCTGAAGCTGATCGGTGAAGTGCGGTGGATCAACTATGCGAACAGCTCGGAGCATTCGCTGACCGTTCGTGCTAAAGACGCGTTCGACGTCCGCCTTCCGCTGCGAATGGGATTCGAGGACCAGTGGGTTTTCATCCTGGGCAGTGAGTTCAAACTGGATGAGCACTGGATTCTCGGGGTGGGGTACAACTATGGGACCAATCCGGTGCACGCGGCGGCGCTGTTGCCCATGGGTTCCGTTCTCGCGCAGCACCACGTCACCGTCGGCCTGCGCTATGAGACGGACAAGTGGTGGGCGGGCCTGGGATACGTGATCGGCCTCCCGGCGTCGTTGCGGGGAGACGGGCACAGCAGCAACGTGATGGGTCTTGACTACGCATACAGCACGCTGGAACAGACGCAGCACAGCATACTGATGGGCTTCGGATTTCGCTGGTGAGGGTGCGAGCGAATGCCGGTACCGGGTTTGACCATTCTGACGCTTCCCCGGTGGATCGCCCGGTTCGTTCCGGACTCGATCCACGCCGGAGACGCATACCTGCGACGCCGTGCGGCTGTCATTGTGGCCAGCACGTTCGCCCTGGTCGCCACTGC
>CAZBFW010000416.1:0-4517 GCA_964491135.1 uncultured Phycisphaeraceae bacterium
GCGGCCCTCGTGGCGGCCGCGGATGTCGAGGCGGAATATCAAAAGCGAGTGCAGGCCCTGGCCACGGACGACGTGGACGGGCATCTGCAACTGGCCCTGTGGTGCCGGGACCAGGAGGCCTGGACGCTGCTGCGCAACGAATGCACGCACATTCTGCGCCTGGTCCCCGAACACCAGCAAGCCAAGCTGCTGCTGCAACTGGCCCGGGCCAAGCTGAGCCAGAAGAAGGAAGAGACACCCCCGGGCGGGCCGTCCACTCCAGACGACGGCGCCGGCGGATCCACGGATTTCGCGCGTGTCGTCACCGACGAGGAGATTCAGACGATGCGCCGGATCGAGTTGGGTCTCGGCCGGCCGGACCGCGTACAGGTCCGGTTTCTCACGATCCCGGACGCCGCAAAGGCCGCCGACATCGCCTTCGCCGACGAGTTCTATGCGGCGGACCGGCAGGCGCGGGCCTGGTTCATGAACCTGGGCCCCGCGGAACGGGCGTGGTTCATCCTGTCGCAGGCGACCGGTGATTACGCCCAGCGCTACGGGCCGTTCATCCAGATTAACAGCGACCCGGCGGTCTTCGAGGAGTTTGAGCGGGGTGTGCTCCCCGTCATCTTTGAGGGTTGCGCCTCCGCCCAATGCCACGGCGGGGAGAACGCCAAAGGCTTCCGACTGTTCACGGGCCGGCGGCTGTCCAAAAACCAGGTGTACACAAACTACCTGATTCTCAACAACTACAAGCAGGACGGACGGAAGGGACCGGAAAGACTGATCAATCGGGCCAACCGGCGCAATTCGCTGCTGCTTTTCTACGGGCTGAGCAATCCCGTCGTGAACGAGCTGACGCCGGCAGTGCACCCCGCGCCCGTCGATCCGGCGTACCGACACGATCGGGACCCGAAGTACGTCCGGGTCCTTCGCTGGATCGAGATGCTCAGCGTGGTTCCTCCCGAATACGGGATTGACGTGTCCCCCGTGCAGCCCGCACCTGCGGCTCCCCAGTAACGAACGGCTCGGACGCCCGTGGACATCGTACATTGGGCATTGCTGACCGCGTCCGGACTGGCTTGCATCACCGGAGCCGTCAACATGTATCGACAACGCCGGTTCCGCCGAGACATGGCCCGGCTGGCCCGGCGCCTGAAGCTGCATTACACTCCGGAGGATCGCGTGGGCCTGCCGGCCCGCTTCGCCGAGCTGCGGCTGATGCGGCGCGGGCACAACCGGCGAACGGGTCACGTGATCAGCGGGGCCACGCCGTGCGGCTCCGTCACGTGCTTCCGCCTGGCGTACGAAATCGGATGCGGCGGGTCCCGGGACGTGCGGCAATGGATGCTGGCCGTTCTGGAAACGGACTACGACCTGCCCGTTCGGGTGTTCAGGCCCGCGGACGACCGCGAAGGAGCAACCGGTGCGTGGCTGGATGTGCTTCCGGACGACGCGACGGCATTGCCGGAGAAGGGGCCCATCCGGGTCTGGAAGCTCCACGAGGATGAAGCGGCCGAGGCGGCATGGCCGTCGGGCAGCGCGCAGATCGAACTCGCTTCCGCCGTCCTGGCGAACCAGCCGGCTCCGATCGACCTGGTTGTGCAGGGATCTCTGATCGCGGCCTGTTCGCCGACGGCGGGGGCGGCCGAAACGGCGGAGGCAACCATCGACGTCGTGATGCGGTTCGCCCGGCAGGTGCGCGGTCACCTTGATTCCGCCGTTTGCGAGGCGGGTACCGTGGTTGAGAATGGAGCAGCACGTGACATCAAGCAGTAGCGGGATCGACGTGGAATCGGGACCGATGGATTCGGGTGTGCCGGACCTCCGGGGACGGTTCGGGGCGTTCGGCGGGCAATACGTGCCCGAAACGCTCATGGCGGCCGTACATCGGCTGGAGGAGGCCTATGCGGAAGCCCGGCAGGACCGCGCGTTCTGGCGTGAACTGGACCACTATCTGCGAACGTACGCCGGACGCCCGAGCCCGCTGTACTTCGCGGCCCGCCTTACGGAACGGCTGGGCGGCGCGAAAATCTACCTGAAGCGCGAAGACCTCAACCACACCGGCGCCCACAAGATCAACAACACGCTGGGCCAGGCCCTCCTCACCCGCCGCATGGGAAAGAAGCGAATCATCGCGGAGACCGGCGCCGGCCAGCACGGAGTGGCCACCGCCACCGCCGCCGCGTGCTTCGGCCTGGAGTGCGTGGTGTACATGGGCGCGGAAGACGTGCGACGGCAGAAACTCAACGTCTTCCGCATGGAGCTGCTGGGCACGCACGTGGTGCCCGTGGAGACCGGCCAGAAGACGCTCAAGGACGCCATCAACGAAGCCATGCGCGACTGGATGGCCACCTCCGACAACACGCACTACGTCATCGGCAGCGTGATGGGGCCGCACCCGTTCCCGATGATCGTCCGGGATTTTCAGTCCATCATCGGACGGGAGACCCGGGCGCAGGTGCTGGCCGAGGAAGGTCGACTGCCGGACTATCTCGTGGCCTGCGTCGGCGGCGGCAGCAACGCGGCCGGACTGTTCGCCCCGTTTGCGAACGACCCATCGGTCCGGATGATCGGCGTGGAGGCCGGCGGCGAAGGGGTGAGCACCGGGCTGCACGCGGCCACCCTGGCGGCGGGCCTCCCGGGGGTGCTGCACGGCATGTTCACGTACGTGCTGCAGGACGAGGACGGCCAGACCCTGCCCGTGCACTCGTGCTCGGCGGGGCTGGACTATCCCGGCGTCGGGCCGGAGCACGCGTTCTGGAAGGACAGCGGCCGGGCCGATTACGTCGCCGCCGACGACGGCGAGGCCCTGAGCGCCTTCACCCTGCTCAGCGAAACGGAAGGCATCATTCCCGCACTGGAGCCGGCCCATGCCGTCGCCCACGTCGTGAAGCTGGCACCGACGCTGCCCAAGGACCGGATCATCGTCATCAACCTGTCCGGGCGGGGAGACAAGGATGTTGTGGAAGCGGCTCGCCTGCTGGGCCGGCAGATCGGGTAGCGCCAGGACGGACCGCGGCCGCCGTTGCGGAAGGGCCTCGTTACGACACGTGTGTGCCGGTTTCCATGGGTGATCACGGACGTTGAGAAACGCGCGGTTGCGTGGTAGAGTTTTCGCCCATGCGAGTGACTCCTCTGTGTGCAATCCCGTGGGTCTGTGCGCCGTGCCTGGCGATACCGTTTTTCCTGCTCGCCTCCGGCTGCAGCGGGCACCGAACGCCCCAGACGCACCCCAGCCTTTTGTCCGAATCGGATGCGGCCGCCTTCCTCCAGCAGGCGATGGAGGCGCCGAACGCGGACGACCGAAGGGAAGCGATCGTCCAGCTTTGCCGGACAAAATACATCGCGCGGAACACGGTCGTCCGCGGCCTGTGCGTGGTGGCCGAGACGGACACCAGCGACATTGTTCGACGGACGGCCATCGGCGGACTGGCCCGGTCGGGCCGGGCTGAAGCGCTTCCGACGCTTGTGGCGATCCTGGCTCGGGAGGAGGAACGTGACCCGCGCGGACGAGCGGCCGCCGGCACCGTGCGAAGCGAGGCCGCGGGCGCGCTGCTGTGCCTGATCCACGACGGCGTGAACGTGTCCCGGCACGCAACAGCCATCCGCCCGGCGGCGATACAGGCCCTCGCGTCCGATCCGTCGCGTGAGACGCGGATGAGGGCCGCGGAGCTGCTGGGCTACCTGCCGGACCGAGAAACGCTGGACGCCCTGGTGTCGGGCCTGGAACAAAGCGACTTCGGCGTGGTGCTGGAATGCGAGCGATCGCTCATGCGAATGACCGGCCACACGCACCATCACGATCCGCTCGCGTGGCGAGCCTGGCTGGCCGAGGCGTCCGACCCCTTCGCCGACGCCGGCCGGCTGGACGCACAACTCGAGCGGAGGGCGCCGAACTGGATGGAGCGAACCTGGGATTCCACGCGCCGTTCGCTCGCGTCGTATCGACCCAAGGAACATTGATCGAGCCCCGTTGTGCGAGCCATCACCTTTGACACGAAGCCACGTTTCGTCGGCGACCACCCGGACCCTCGACCGGCGCCCGGCGAGTGCCTGCTGAAGGTCCACGCCGCGGGCATCTGCTCGACGGACCTGGAGATTCTCCGCGGATACATGGGGTTCACGGGCGTGCTGGGGCATGAGTTTGTGGGAACGGTCGTGGAAGGCCCGGCCCGATGGAAGGGCGCTCGGGTGGCCTGCGAGATCAACTGCGTCTGCGGCCGTTGCGACATGTGCCGGACCGGGCTGCCCACGCACTGCCGCAAGCGAACGACCATCGGCATCGCCGGGCGCGACGGCTGCTTTGCCGACCTCGTCGCCGTGCCCGAGCGGAACCTGCACCTCCTGCCTGACGCCGTCTCGGATGAAGAAGCCGTCTTCGTGGAACCCCTGGCCGCCGCATACCAGGTGGTCAAACAGTGTCCGGTGGATACGCGGATGACGGTGGCGGTCGTCGGGAGCGGACGGCTCGGGCTGCTGGTGGCCCAGGTGCTGGCGGGCACCGGCTGCCGGCTTCAGGTGGTCGAGATCGGAAG
>CAZBFW010000417.1:0-4505 GCA_964491135.1 uncultured Phycisphaeraceae bacterium
AGTCCCGCTCGTCTCGATGCGTTTCACCACCCGCAAAGCCGCCGTACAGGTGCGCGTGAGGATGCAGCGTGATGCACTCTTCGTATGTGCCCGCCTGGACCCAGACTTCGCCGCCGATTCGGGAGGCGGCATCGATACTGGCTTGCACCGTCTGCTTCGCCTGGCCCCATGAGGAGCCATCGTGCTCATCATCTCCCGTTGGGCTCACCCGCACGATGGCACACGGGCCCGCGGGCCACGTCGTGCCGTCGGACTCGTCGGCGCCGATGTCCACCGTGCCGCCCGCAGGCTGGATGCGGGGCTGGCCGTCCATGTCAGCCTCACCATACGCGTGCGTATTGTCACCCGCATCCGCGCAGGGAGAATCCGGCTGGATATGCAGGTTTCCGTACTCCCAACCAGCTAACTGCGGGTCAGCAGATATGTTGCCATCGGTTCCGGTGGGGTCGGTCATGCCATCGTAGTTGTACGCCCCGTTGCCATGTACACAGTTGTGCGTCAGGGCGGGCAGACTGCCACCTCCCTCTGCTCGGAGTCCCGAAGAGTTGAATGCGATGATATTGTTGGCGAGGGTCATCGTGACATTTGAGACGCACAGGGCGCCGGCGAATTCGGCATTGTTGCCCGTGATCGTATTGTTCGCCAATAACCCGGAACAACCGGACAGGTACACCCCGCCCCCCCTGAGACCGCCGCTGTTGCCGGAGATGGTGTTGTTCACGACGATCGGCGAGCCGTACATCAGGTAGAGCCCACCGCCCCTCCGCAGGTCGTTGCTGCCGTCCACGTAGATGTGGTTGGCGGTACGATTGCCCATGATCCGGTTATGCGCGATGATCGCGAACGAGGCGAAGGCACCTATTCCACCGCCATAAGTAGCGTTGTTTCCCACGATCGTGTTGTTCATGACCGTCGGAGAGGCCGACGACAGGTACAGCCCGCCGCCGGCCGTGTACCACGACTGGGGTGAGCTGTTTGCGATTGTGAAGCCGTTGATGGCACTGACCCTGTGCCCTGCGAAGGCAAGCACCACCGTGGCATTCTGCCGCCCATCCAGGGTCGTCACGTTAGCGTTCCAGTCGCGCTCGTCACGTTGCGTTTCCCCGCCGGCGAAACCGCCGTACAGGTAAGCATACGGATGGAGGACAATGCCCTCGTCGTACCGGCCGGCCTGGACCCACACCTCGCCACCGGACCTGCACGCCGCATCAATGCCCGCCTGCACCGTCCGCTTCGCCAGTTCCCAGGATGACCCGTCGTGGTCGTCGTCGCCGGTCGGACTGACCCGCACCACGACGTACGGGCCCACCGGCCACGTAGTGCCGTCTGACTCATCGGCGCCGATGTCTACCGTGCCGTCTATGGGGTGGATGCGGGGTTGCCCATCGACGTCAGTGCTGCCGTAGGCGTACGCGTTGTCGCCGGCGTTCGCGCAGGGGGAATCGGGCTGAATGTGCACGTTGCCGAACTCCCAGGAAGCAAGGCGGGGATCGGCCGATAGGTTGCCCTCGGTGCCGGTGGGGTCGGCCAGGCCGGAATAGTCGTACTGCAGGTTGCCGTACACGCAGTTGTGGCTCAGCACGGCTGTGCCCGCGTCACCAGTTGCGTAGATGCCCGACGAGTTGAAGGCAATGATCGTGTTCGTGATGGTGGGCGAGGATGCGGTCGACATGTCGACGTACACGCCGCCGCCATAGCGCGCGCTGTTTCCCGTGATCGTGTTGTTCGTAATCGTCGGGGAGGATGCTTCAATATACACTCCGGCGCCGCGCATTGTGCTGTTCGCCGTGATCGTGTTGTTCATGATGATCGCAGAAGAGCCGTACAGGTAGATTCCAGTGCCTACCGAGTACCTCCCGTTCCCCTTGATCACGTTATTCGCGATGGTGGGAGAAGAACTGTCGCAGTCGACCCCCGCGTTCCCGCGCACAATCGTGAATCCGTCGATGCGCGTCGAGTCGGTGGCACCGGCAGGCGCGGTCACGACGCTGCCGTGGTAGTTGCCATCGATGAGGGTCTGATTGGCCGTCAGGTCGCGGTCGGCAAGGTTGAACGTGGCCGGGTCCTCGGTGCCGGCGAAGCTGCCGTAGAGGGCGACATTCAGGGCGAGGGTGATGTTCTCCACGTAGGTGCCGGCCGCCACCCAGACCTGGTCGCCGGGCTGGGCGGCGTTCAGGGCCGGTTGGACGGCGGTGTAGGCGTCGGCCCAACTGCTGCCGTCGCCGGCGCCGGTGGCGGAGGCGTCGACGAAGATTGTGGTCTGGGCGGCGGCGGGGCTCAGACTTGTGGTGAACACGGCGACGGCGAGAAAGGTCAGGAAGCTCGTGCCTGTTGGTGCTGCCATGCTCGTTCCTCCTCCGTGGATGCTGTCGCTGACTGGGCGAGCAGAGGGCTCGTCCGTGGCGTAGCTCATTCACGCCATGATCGGATTGTACCAACTTTCACGTGGCGGAAACAATGGGGCAGTCGGGGTCGGCGATGGAGACTCTGGGCGGTCGAGGGACCAAAGGGGCGACTACCGAAGGTTGCCACATCCCGGTGCTCTGGGCGAGCGGGTCGGTCCGACGGGCGCCGTCCTCGCGTCAGGCGCAGGCCCGGCGTCCTGCTCCTTTCGGGCGTCCCTCAGGGGATCGGCAGCGACACCGGTTCGTCGCGGCGGAGTTTGGGCGAGAAAAGCTGCGGGTTGCGGGCGAACAGCTCGCGGATGGCCGACCAGTCGGGCAGATAAACCACGTCGTTTACACGTTTGGGCGAGTCACGTTCCAGCATGACCGTGAACAATTTTCGTTTCCAGTACGCCTCGCGGTCGTGGCTGCGATCCCCGATGCCGATGTTCACCGCCTCGAAGTGATCCTGCAGATCATCGAGGCGCTCGCGCTTGTAGTCGGCCGGGGACCAGGAATGCCGATCGACGTCCCACGTGAGCAGGGGGCCCGGTGGAAAGCCGTGCCGCTGCAGCCATTCCCGCGTCTTGGGGATCAGTTCGCGCGGCCGGGCGGTGAGGTACACGACGTGGAATGACCGGGCCAGTTCGCCAAGCACCCCCGGCGAATCCCGCATCGGTTCTGATTCCTCGGTGCCGAGCAGAGACAGCAGGTCTCGGACGCGCGTGTCCGCCACGGTATAGTCCACGTCCACCACCAGGATCGGCTCATGCTTTCGCCACACGAACACCGTCGCGGCGGCCTCGGCGGCTCGCACGCCGTCCCGGTCGTACGCGACCGCGAGGCGGTGCACTCCCGGCGCATCGAAGTCGCAATTCAGGCGGGCGTACCCTTCGTCGTTCGTCTCGTCATCGCCGATCGGCCGGCCGTCCAGGAAGAACCGGAGGCGTTTGTCATCCGTGCCCCGGTTGAAGATGTACACGCCCCGGTGTTCCAGCTTGCCGATCAGCATGACGTCGTCGCCTGCTCGGCAGATGTGGTCCTCCACGGTCAGGGAATACGGCGATTGACAAGCGCCGGCATTCAGCACCACGGCGCACACCGCCGCCCGGAGCAAGACACGCCATTGCACCGCGCGGGCGCCTAGTGAGGCGTCCATTTCCCGTCTTCCGTTTTGGCCGGCGTGGGCGTTCGGCCGCGGTTGAAGAAGAAGTCCGGCAGCGAGCGCCAGATGCCCACGGGGTGATACAGCATCTCCACCTCGCCTCGGCAGTTGTACCAGCACGCCTTGCAGGTGTTCCGCCGTGCCTCGGCCTTGAGGGCCCGGGTGATGTTCGCGGCGGAGTCACGATACAGGTTGGCCACGGGGTTGGACCGCTCTTCCACGCAGATGGCGATGTCGCCGGTGGAATCGATGTTGAAGAACGCCCGCCCGGCCCGGCAGCCGGGCACGCCGCCGTTGAGGGCGTCGTCGAACCGGCTCAGAAACGTGCGGTTGCTGAGGAAATTCGGGTACCGGCTCTTGAGGTCGAGCAATTGCTGCGACACGTAGCCCCTTTCGTGGACAAAACGGTCGCTGCCGGTCTTGCGCTGCCCGTAGGGCTGAACCATGAAATACGCATTGTGCTCGGCGGCCAGGAGCGCCAGCGGCTCCATCTGGTCGAGATTGTCATGCAGCAGAACGGCCATGAGGTTGACCCGCTGGTAATCCTTCCGGCGGGCCCGGGCCAGGGCCGACAGGGCGGCGACGGCCCGGTTAAACGCACCGGTTCGGCCGCGGGCTTTGTCGTGACGATCCGCATCCGCGTAGTCGATGCTGACGGACACGCCCCACAGGCCGGCGTTGTAGAGGGCCTGGGCCAGGTCCGGCGTGACGTCCCAGCCGTTGGTGGTGATGAACGGCAGGTGGAACTTCGCGACGGCGGCGGCCACGTCCACAATGTCGTTACGCAGCAGCGGCTCGCCGCCGGCCAGGGAGATCAGCATGGAACCCATCTGGGCGAGCTTCTGAGACCCCACCTGAATGTCTTCGAGGCTCTGCTCCGGGGCCAGGCCCATCGGGTCGCGCCAGTAGTGGCAGAACCGAGATCGGAAGAGCACACGTCTGAACTCCAGTCACCG
>CAZBFW010000418.1:0-4505 GCA_964491135.1 uncultured Phycisphaeraceae bacterium
CCACACCACCACCCTATCCTACACTCTTTCCCTACACGACCTCTTCCGATCTGAATGGGGCGCTCTGTAAATGCGGTCGATCGCGGTCTGGATCACAGCGAGGCCTCCTGCGTATTCCTGCTTGTGCCTTCACGCTGACACCCCAAACCCCCGATCGGCCGGGGGCCCAGGAGTTGCCCATCTCGCTGGTGGTCCACCGGCCCAGAGCATGCCTGACCCGTGCGGTTCGCTCAAGACCCCATCCTCCTGCCGACGGACCCGGGAATGAAACGACGGCCGACATCGCGCCCAAGGCGGTGCCGGCCGTCCTCTTCCCCATCCGTTGCCCGACGTAGGCGGTTTCGCTCGGAAGCCGCCACGCCCGGGGCATGGGCTTCCTCCTCCTGAACGCTTCTTCCTCCTTCGCTTGCGCGGACAGACCCGGCTGTGGGCCCCGCCCTCACGCCGCCCGGAGCCCGGAGGCGAACCGCAGAGTCTCCTCCGGACCGGTACAGACACGAGTTCTGCCCCCTCCGGCAAGCACCCGTCTGACCGCATGATCGTCAGCCCGGATCACCCTCCGCGCAGACTCCCCTCGCTGTTGATACGTTTCGGTTGCGATAGGGAAGGCTCGACATGGGGTGACCGCTGACAGCACGACGCTTCTCAGATACGGAAGGATAGGCAATTCGCATACCGTCCGGTATCGTTCCCTCGATTGACGAATTGCGGCACCAGCGATCCTCCGCATTCACCAAACGTTGTGGCCGCACATGATCTTGCGGACTCTACGTATGCGGGGGTTTCGGCTCGCGCGAGCGTGATGCAGAAACGCAACCCGGCGGGTCTCATAGTGCAGATACGCTCGCGTGTAACGTGTTGTCATGACAGAAGGATAAGACCGCCGGCCGAAACGCCTGGCGTCTGTTTGCCACACAGTGCCTGAATCTCGACAGGTTGTCGCACGTAAACGCGGGCCACGTGCATTTCCGCGCGGTCGCAGCGTTCAGCTCGCCTCCACGTTCTCCAGAGGAGATCGTCCCCGCGAGAGTGCGATCTCACAGAGCGACTCGTCCTCCGCGGAGAATTCACAGCCAATCAGGTACCCGTGCTCCGTTGGGGTGGCGTGGCGAACGATGGCGGGCACACAGGGGCCGGATCCGTCGTGCCAGAAGAGCCGGATGAAAATGACCGAACCGTCCCGAATCATCACGGGAGACAGGAATGCAATGCCCAGCGGCGACGCGTTGTGCAGGGCAACACTGATCTCGCGGATGGCCGTGCCCGAAGGAGCGCTGACCGTCAGAGGCCAGGATCGCTGATGCCGCCGACGCGCCCGCCGACGCTGGTGGTTGCTATCGGACTCGCTGCGCTCTTGCGTAATCTGGATGAAGCGCGCAATCTCGCCGCGAATCTGGTCAGACGCTGAGGCAACGCTGGCGCTCGGCATGGCATCCCTCCGCGGTGATCTACGATTCAGTTCCGGCCGACGCAATCCGGAGAAGACCGGTCCCGGCCGGCGATCGGCGATCCGGCTGTTTCTCGGACCCCGGGCGGTCCGGTAAAATCAAGCAGCGGGGTGTGGGGTGTGAATTCACAGGTGTGGCATGGCCAACGGGGAGATTGAGTTCGTTCGCTGGCTCCAGGCGGGCCAGGGTCGGCTTCGTCCGTGGTCGAAGCTCGGCGTCGGCGATGACATGGCCATTCTGGAGGTGGATGACGCGACAATCCTGCTGACGGCGGACATGCTGCTTGACGGGGTCCACTTTCAGGCCGATCGACAGCCCATCACCGCCATCGGCCGAAAGGCCGTTGCGTGCAGCCTGCGCGACTGCGCCGCCATGGCGGCCCGGCCCCTGGCGGCCCTGGTGTCGGTCGCCCTGCCCCGATCGTTTCCCATGCGAGGTGCGCAGGAACTGGTCCGATCCATGCGTCAGACGGCCGATGCGTTTGACTGCGACCTGGTGGGTGGTGACACAACGCGATGGGACCATCCCTTGGCCATCGACGTATGCATGGTGGCCGGCACCTATCCCGGCATTGCGCCGGTCCGGCGCAGTGGCGCACGGCCCGGTGACATCCTGGTCGTCACCGGATCGCTGGGAGGCAGCCTGCTCGGCAAGCATCTGACGTTCACCCCCCGGACAGCCGAGGCGCGGAGCATGGCAGAAGCGCTGGGTCCGGGCCTGCACGCTTTGATGGATATCAGCGACGGGCTCTCACTGGATCTGACGCGAATGTGTGAGGCGTCCGGCACCGGTGCCCGACTGGACGAGGAGGCCCTGACGAGTGTGAGCAGTGATGCGGCGCGGGAGGCATCGCGGGCAGACGGCCGGTCGGTGCTGGACCATGCCCTGAATGATGGAGAGGATTTCGAACTGCTGGCCGCCGTGGCAGTAGAGGTTGCTCCCGAGACGCTTGCCCGGCTGGGTCTGGCCCCGATCGGCGTCATGACGGATCAAAACCTCGTCATCGTGGACCGGCAAGGGCGGATGACGCCGGTCGAGCCGGGGGGGTACGATCATTTCCATGGCTGATTCCGCTGGACAGATCCAGACGAACAGCGTGGACCAGACGCTGGCCCTGGCGGCGCGGATCGGCCGCGCCCTGGTGGGCGGCGAAGCCATTGCCCTGATCGGCGGCCTGGGGAGCGGGAAGACGCACTTTGTGAAGGGGCTTGCGGACGGGGCGGGCGTTTGCGACTCCCAGGATGTGAACAGCCCCACGTTCGTGCTTGTTCATGAGTATGCAGGCCGGGTCTATTTGTACCACGTGGATGCCTACCGGCTGCGAAACGCGGCGGAGTTTGCCGCGCTGGGCGCGGAGGAGATGTTCCGGTCCGATGGCACGGTCGTCATCGAGTGGGCCGATCGCATTCTGGACGTGCTGCCGCAGGACCGTCTGACTGTGCGACTGGAGGTGGCGGGCCCGACGCAACGCCACATGAGACTTGAGGCCACCGGTCCTCGGTCGGAACGTTTGCGGCGGGCAGCCCTGGACTTTGCCGGTTGACACTCCGCGCAGCCGTTCGTACCTTCGCGCTGCGGGAGCAAATGTGCATCGCAGGATCGGGTGCCCCTGCGAATCTGGCGTTTTTCCATTGAGAGCCGAGGTGACCCTCATGGCACGAGCGGACGGTCGGCGGGCTGCGGAGCTTCGCCCCATAAAGATCACCCGAGGTTTCACTTCGTACGCACCGGGCTCGGTGCTCATCGAGTGCGGCCGGACGCGAGTGCTCTGCACGGCCATGTGGCAGGTCGGCGTGCCGGCCTGGCGGGCCGGACAGGGTGTTGGCTGGGTGACCGCCGAATACGACATGCTGCCGAGCGCCGTGTCTGACCGGAAGCCGCGAAACCGGCAGCGCGTAGACGGCCGGACGCAGGAGATCCAGCGCCTCATCGGGCGATGCCTGCGGGCCGTGGTGGACCTGCGTGTCCTGGGCGAGAATTCGATTCTGATCGACTGCGACGTGCTCCAGGCGGACGGCGGCACCCGGACGGCCAGCGTGACGGGGGCCTACGTGGCCCTCTGCGATGCCATCGCCCACGCACGCCGGCAGAAGTGGATCGCCCGGTCACCCGCGCAGGATGCGATCGCCGCCGTCAGTGTCGGGCGGGTAAACGGCCGATTGCTGCTGGATCTGAACCAGCACGAGGACAATGGAGCGGACGTGGACCTGAATCTGGTCATGACCGGTTCGGGACACCTGGTGGAGGTTCAGGGTACGGGTGAGGGCGCCTCGTTCACCCGGGCCGAACTGGATCGAATGCTGCGGATGGGAGCGCGAGGCGTGCGGCAGTTGATCGAGATCCAGAACCGGGCCCTGCGAAAGCGGCGATAAAAGCCATGAGACGCGCGCAAATCGGATTCGGTATCGCGATGGCCACCATGCTTGGCCTGACCGGCGGGTGTGAACACGGAGGCGGGGGCCTGTCATGGGGCTTCGGCCGTCCGAAGGGCGAGCCGTGGACCATTCTCTGCGTGGCGATCAGCGGCCCCGGACGGATCGCCGAGTCCGAGTTGCTGGCCGAAGACGTACGGAAGATCCAGGGAGTCCAAAGCCAGCAAGTGAAGGTCCGGCACGGGCGGAATTCGTCGCAGGTGCTGTACGGGACGTACTATCGCCGCATCGACCCGGGCACCGGCAAGCTGCTCATTCCAGAGCAGTTGCGGGCGGATTTGCGCACGATCCAGCTCGGCGGATTCCTGGGGGCGGAGGCGATTGCCTCTCCGGAGACGGACGTGGGCAACCCCGCGTGGCGCCTGGAGAACGCCACGGGCGCGTACACCCTGTTGGTCGCCACCTTTGAGAACACGGCCGACTTCTACGACCGCAAGACAGCGGCGGCCGAGTACACCCGGGAGCTGCGGCGGCGGGGCCACGAGGCCTACTACCATCACGGCTCGGTCGTCAGTGAGGTGACGGTGGGTACGTTCGGCCCCGACGCCCTGCTGGAGCAACAGACGCAACACGTGCAGCGCGATCCGGATAGTCAGGCGCCGCGATACGCGGTGGAGCGGACGCT
>CAZBFW010000419.1:0-4496 GCA_964491135.1 uncultured Phycisphaeraceae bacterium
ACACCCTATCCTACACTCTTTCCCTACACGACGCTCTTCCGATCTGGGCGTCGGACGATCCTTTCCGTGGATTCGCTTCGCCTGGAGCGAGGTGAGCTGGTGGGCCTGCTCGGGCCGAACGGGTCTGGAAAGACCACTCTGCTGCGATGCCTGCTGGGGATGCAGGGCCGTGTGCGAGGACGAGCCGAGGTTCTTGGCCGGCCGGTGGGCGACCTCGGATCGGGCGGGCTTGCCGGGCTGCGGCGACGGATCGGGTACGTGCCGCAGATCCTGCCGGCACGGAGCGAGATGCCCCTCACCGTGCGGGAGGTTGTCGCGATTGGCCGGACGGGTATTGCCGGCCTGCTTCATCCTCTGAAACGCTCGGACTGGCAATTCGTGGACGAATGGATCGAACGGTTGGGGCTGACGGGCCTGGCCGGGCAGGGTTTTGGGGAGATTTCCGGCGGCGAGCAGCGCAAGACCTTGATCGCGCGAGCCATGGTTCAGCATCCTGAGCTGTTGCTTCTGGATGAACCGACGGCCAATCTCGACCTGGGCTGGCGTGAGCGGATCGTCCAGGTGATCGACGAACTGCATCGGTCCCTGCGTCTCACGGTGGTGCTGGTCTGTCATGAGCTGGAGGTTCTGCCGACCTGCTGCGGGCGCGTCGTCGTGCTCGATGCGGGTCGCCTTGTCGCCGACGGCCGTCCGGACGAAGTGCTGTCGACGGCGCGAATCGGCTCGCTGTACGGCCCCGGCCTGGCCGTGGTGGCGGGGGCGGGTCGATGGGCGGTGGTGCCCGGGGAGGCGGCTCATGCTTGACCTGACCTTCTGGGCGCCGGTCATGGCGGGCGGCGTGCTGGCCGGCGGTTCCAGCGGGCTGTTGAGCGTCTACATCGTCGGGATGCGAATTCCGTTCCTGGGCGTCTGTGTTGCGCACGCCGCTCTTGCCGGAGCGGTTTTTGGCAGCGTGGCGGGGTTGGAGGGATCGATGCTCCTGCTTCCCGCGCTGGGCGGTGCTGCGGTCACCGCCCTCTCGCTGGGCCTGGCCGACCCGCGGAAGCTCAACATGGACGCCAACGTGATTATGGGATTGCTGTTCTCGATCACGATGGGGTTGGCCTTCGTGGGCATCGGGCTGTTTCCGGTGCTCGGTCGCAGCGACAATGACGTTCGCAGCCTGCTGTGGGGCAGCCTGCTCTACTGCCGGTGGTCGGATGTCTGGCTGATGCTGGTCGCGAGCCTGGCGCTCGGTCTCTTTGTGTTGGCCTTCGGCAAGGAGATGCGGGCGATTCTCTTCTCTCGAGCGGACGCCCAGGCGGCGGGCATCCGGGCCACGGGCGTCTGGACCGGCTTCCTGATCCTGACGGCCGCATTGATGACCGTCAACTTTCAGACCGTCGGCGGATTGATGATCTACAGCCTGATCACCAACCCGGCCGCCGCCGCGTTTCAACTGGTCAAGGGAAACGGCCGGGCCATCGTTCTGGCGATCGTCTTCGGTGCCGTCAGCGGGCTGGGCGGCTTCCTTCTGTCCGCCGTCACGGACCTGCCGTCCGGAGCGGTGATTGTTCTGCTCTCCGCCCTGCTGGTCGCCGTTTCCGCGGTGTTGCGTGCCTTGGCGCGTCGGCCGTAGGCCGCTGGAAGAGGGTACGCTTCCCGATGGCGGCGAACCGTGTCGCGGTCAGTTTGCCGTGCTGAGCAGAGGTGGCCGGCGTCGACGGCGGCGTTTTTTCGGGGCGCCGGGGATGCGTACGTCCGGCGTGCGGGGCTCCGCCTGGTTGGCCAATTCCAGGGCCTGTCCGATGGTTCGGGCATAGAGGTCGGCGTTGACCTCTTTCCACAGTCCGGGCGCCCGGTTGAACACGCCGCCGGAGATCAGGATGTTCATGGTGGGATTGGCGCCGATCTCGCGGATCGTATCGATGAGCTTGCGCACGCCGGGCACGCCCTGGGGTTGCGTGCCGTACAGCAGCAGAACCGTGGGACGCCGCGCGCCGACGAGCATGAGGATCTCGTCATGGGGCACGCCGCCCCCGACGAAGTGCACGGCCCAGCCGTCGGATTCAAACAGGTCGGCGCACATCTGCGCGCCCAGCTCCTCCGGCTCGTTGTCCGCGCAGCAGATGATGACCGACTTGCCGTTCGGCTGGATGCGCGGCAAGCTCGCCTGGAGCTGGTCGGCGAGGCAGCGGTTGATGCGCGTGGCCATGTGCTCGGTGACCACGTTGATGCGGTCGGCGCGGTAGAGCCTCTCCACGCGTTCCATGGCCGGCCAGAGGATGGCTTCATACAGTTCGGTCGCGTTCTGCGTTCGTTCCAGGCATTGGCTGAAGATCTGTCGGCAGGTCTGGCGGTCGCCGGCGAGCAGGGGTTCCATGAATCGATCGAGCAGGTTGGGCAGAGACATTGCGGACTCCTGGCACCGCGACCGGACGGAGAGCGTGTCGACCTTCGGGCCTCCTGCCCGGTCGGTTTCGGTCCGCGGTGAAGCGGGTCTTCCGTTCGGGGTTCCACCCCGCGTGAAACGTCGATTCGTTCGAGGAGCGCTTTTCGCGGTGGCCCGCGGCGCTGCCTCCTCGGACGGCGATGTATCGGAGGTGGAGGAAACGAATCTTGAGGGTGCTTGAGGCTTGGGGCCAGTGCCACCTTCCTGTCGCTGCACGCCGCGCAAGGTTCGCGGGCTATCGGACGAACGCGGCGCGGCCGGATGGGGGAGGCATCCGATAACCCGGCGGTTTGGAGCGCTTCAGGCGGTCTTGTACGCATCTGCTGTTCCGCGAGGGGGGACGGCGCTTCGCGGGGCGCCGGACTTGCGCCCGGTTCGGCGTTTCCTGCGCGGGCCGGGGCCATGGGCCGTTGCCGTGCCGGCGCGCATGGGCTACCATTCCGGCCGGCGCAAGGTCGCGGTCCGGCCGGGGATGCCGGCGAATCGACGGAAAGGGTCACATCCTCCATGCCCAGTGAAGACTTCACGGAACGTATCCTGCGGTTCCTTTCGCGGGAGGACTATCGGCCGCAGAAACTTCGAGCGCTCGCCCGCACCATGGGCATCGCGGAAGACCAGTACGGCAGCTTTCGCGACACGGTCAAGGCGCTGGCCAAGGCAGGCCGCGTGGTGCTGGGCAGTCGCAACATGCTCATGCCGCCGGAGCCCTCCGGCACCATCGTCGGCCGATACCGGGCGAACCCGAGGGGATTCGGGTTCGTGGTGCCGGAACTCCCCACCGCCCACGGTGACTTGTACGTTCCCCCCGGCGAGAGTCGCGAGGCCATGACCGGTGACACCGTGCGGGCTCGCGTGCTCCGCAAGGGCAAGCGCGGCGGCCGGATGGTTTACGAGGGGCGCGTGCTGGAAATCATCCAGCGCGGGCAAAGCCGGTTCGTCGGAGAGCTTCTCAACGAGTTCGGGCGCTGGTTCGTTCGGCCGGACGGCGCCACGTTTCACGGGCTGATCTTCGTGGACGATCCCGGCGCCAAGAACGCCCGGGCGGGTGACCAGGTTGTCGTGGAGATCGTGCAGTTTCCGCAGCGGGGCAGCGACGCCCGCGGCGTGCTGGTGCGGGTGCTGGGCCCGCGCGGCGATGCCGAGGTCGATCTCAAGAGCATTCTCTGGCAGTACGGCTACCCGGAGGACTTTCCGGAAGACGTGTCGAACGAGGCACGCCGCGTGGTGGCCGCGTATGACCCGCAGGCCGGCCCGGCCCGGCGAGAGGACCTGCGCGGCCAGACGGTCGTTACGATTGACCCGGACGATGCCCGGGATTTCGATGATGCGATTTCACTGAAGCGTCGCAAGGGCGGCCTCGTGGAGCTGGGCGTCCACATCGCCGACGTGTCCCATTTTGTGGTCGTGGACGGGCCGCTGGACCGCGAAGCACTGGAGCGGTCGAACAGCGTGTACTTCCCCGGCTTCGTGATTCCCATGCTGCCGGAGGTGCTGTCCAACGGCGTCTGCAGCCTGCAGGAGGCCCAGCCGCGGCTGACCAAGAGCGCGTTCATCACCTACGACCGGGACGGCAACGTCCGCGGGGCCCGGTTCGCCAACACGCTGATCGAGTCGGCGAAGCGGCTGACGTACGGCCAGGCGACGGCCATCCTGGACGGTCAGACGGACAAATTCGCGCCGGCGGTCGTCGAGCTGCTGCGCGACATGGACCGGCTGGCTCGTGCGATCCGCGAGCGGCGCCTCCGCGAAGGGATGCTCGTGCTGGATCTGCCGGAGGTGGACCTGGTCTACGACGATGACGGCCACGTGACGGGCGCGACGCCGGCCGACACGTCGTTTTCGCACACCATCATTGAAATGTTCATGGTGGAGGCGAACGAGGCGGTGGCCCGCCTGCTGGTGGACCAGCAGGTGCCGCACCTGCGGCGCGTGCATCCGGAGCCGGACCCGGCCACGGCGGAGAGCCTCCAGAGATTCCTCAAGGCGGTGGGGCTGCCGGTGCCGGCGTCGTTCGATCGGGAGGCCATCCAGTCCTTAGATCGGAAGAGCGTCGTGTAGGGAAAGA
>CAZBFW010000420.1:0-4491 GCA_964491135.1 uncultured Phycisphaeraceae bacterium
TGGAGTTCAGACGTGTGCTCTTCCGATCTGTTTCCCGGCGCGGCCCGCTCGCTTCCCCCGCCCCCACAAGCAAACACTACAACCCCCCTCACCCCTTCCCACCTCCCGACCCCCCCAGCCTCCCTTCGTGCCGGAGCCTGCCCGCCGCGGCGGGTGCCTCCGTGCCTTCGTGCCTTGCTTCCCCGATTCTTTTGACCTTTCGCCCGAGCATCTGCCCTCCCCACCCCGACATTTCAACAATTGGTCACGAAATTTCGGTCAAGACCGGCCACCTGGGCAAACCAGGCAACCCATCTTCCGCCGCATGATGAGGCATAATCATCGGTGGTCATGCAATGCGAGCCGGCAAGCGAACACGTGGTTACTTATACAGATGTGACGCGTGGTTTCCGGGCGGCGTGAAAGGTCAGACAACGGAGAAGTGTCGCACTGTGGCACAGGGAAGACAAGACACTGCTCAAGAAGCAGTGGCACACGGGGAAGACGGCTCGGCCGAGAATCCGTTCTCGGCCGTGCTTGGGTGAGAATCCGTTCTCATGTCTGCGTTCGCGGAAGTGGATTCCCGCTGGAAGAGGACACGGCTGCGCGGCGCCAAAGGCGGATGAGAATCACGGCCCAGCGGTGACGGACCGAGATAGGAATCTCGGTCCAGCGGAGCAGGGCGCTGCTCGAGAAGCGGTGGCACACGGGGAAGATAGGGCACTGCTCAAGAAGCAGTGGCACGGGGAGGTCGGACCGAGATGGGAATCACGATCCAGCAGGCCGGGCTCCGTCCAGCAGAGTCGCCGGCACAGGTCGGCGCCCTCCCCTTCGTGCCTGCGTGCCTCAGTGCCTTCGTGCCTTCAATAAAGCTCGTACCCCAGGCCGGTCTCGTCGAGGTCGTCGGTGTTGGCAATGAGGTCGCCGGTGGTGCTGTTGTAGACCCAGCCGATGGTGGTCAGGCTCTCGTCGACGGTGGGGCCGGTGCCGGCCACAAACACGCCGTTCGCTCCGCGGTTGGGCCCGACCGAGATCGCCGGGATGTCCGCACGCACGTAGGGACCGTAAGTGTAGATGTCCGGGTTGGTGCCGACGTTGCCCTGGGCGTCCGTTCGCCGGGTGAGCTGATCGACGAAGGTGGCCGGGCTGTTGTCCTGGGCAGGGTACGTGTAGTTGTGTTCGCGGTGGTAGAGGCTGATGGCGCTGCGAAGCGTGGCCAGGCTGGTCAGGACGTCGGAATCCGCCGCCCCGCGTGCCCCGCGGCTGATCCGAGGAACGGCCACTGCGGCGATAACGCTGATCAGGACCACCACAATCAGGATTTCGAGCAGGGTGATCGCCGTTTGTCGTCGTCGAGAAGCCATCGAGCACCCCTCATTCGCCTCGCGGCGATTCACGGGATGGGCCGGTTACCAGGCGGGCCGCCGACCGCGGCCCGGAGGTCATATCGTCCCGCGGTTTTGGGGCCTTTAGGCCGCGTTACAGCACAATCCGCGGCGGCCGCCCGCCGACCGGGCAGGGCCGCACAAGTTGCGGAACCGGACACGACCGCATAAAACGCCGGCCGGCGACTCCCCGTATGCGGTGACGCCGTCGTGAAAGGAAACATATGCCCGCAGATTCCAGTGCACGGACGGTTCTGGGCCGGTCCCATGCGGTTATCGGCATGGTGCATGTTCCTTCTCTGCCCGGCACGCCCCGGGCGGCGGACTCGGTGGACGCGATCGTGCGGCAGTGCGTCCAGGAGGCGCGCCTGCTGGCCGACGGTGGCGTGGACGCCGTCATGATCGAAAACATGCATGATGTGCCGTACGTAATCGGCCCGATGGGCCCCGAGATTGTGGCTGCCATGACCGCCGTCGCCTGCGGCGTCCGGCAGGCCATTTCATGCCCGTTGGGAGTGCAAATTCTCGCGGCCGGCAACCGCGAAGCGCTGTCGGTGGCCCTGGTCTCCGGCGCGGCGTTTGTGCGGGTGGAGGGCTTCGTGTACGCGCACGTGGCGGACGAGGGGCTGATGCCGGTGGCGCAGGCGGGCGACCTGCTGCGCTATCGCCGGGCGATCGGGGCGACGCAGGTGGCCGTCTGGGCCGACATCAAGAAGAAGCACGCCAGTCATGCGTTGACCGCGGACGTGGACCTGGCCGAGACGGCGGCGACGGCGGAGTTTTTCGGCGCCGATGCGTTGGTGATAACGGGCGTGGCCACCGGTCGGCCGACGGCGCCGGACGACCTGCGGGCGGCGCGGGACGCGTCATGCCTGCCGGTGGTCGTAGGCAGCGGCGCGACGCCGGAGAACCTGGAGGCGCAGTGGCCGGTCGCGGATGCGTTTATCGTCGGATCCTACATCAAGCGTGACGGCCTGTGGTCCAATCCGCCCGATCCGGCCCGGCTGCGGCGTTTCATGGAGCGCGTGACGGCGCTGCGGGGCGGGTGACACGGGAGTCAGCCGCCCACGCCATGGAGCAACTCACGCAGGCTGTCGAACGGGAAGAAGGTGGACCGGCGGGGCGTCAGGAACACGATAAGCCAGCGATCGTCGATTTTCTCGAAGTGCAGTTCCCACCGTGACGGCCGGCTGCCGCCCAAGCCTTCCGCGGCCCCGAACACGCGGGCCGACGCGTTGAACGTCACCTTCGCGCGCTGTCCGTTCTCGATGCTCACCTCGAATCCGCTGAGCCGTGCGCTTCTGACCTCGACGGCGGTCAGGCCGCGGCGGACCCACTCCATGAACTCGTCCCGATCCAGGTTCTGCGTCGCAAACCGGTCGGAGACGTGTTCGCCGATGCCCGCCACGTCGCCGTCCACGGCGGCGGCGGCCAGTTCATTGCATAAACCGATGAGCCTTTCCCGCTCCGTAACGACCAGGTACTGCATCACCAGCAGCAGGGCCGCGACGACAACGCCGGCCAGCGCGGCGCGTCGCGCCTTCGGCGTTCGCCGCGCCGCCCACCGCCGCAGCAGGATGAACTCGCCCACGAGCAGCAGCGGCACGAGGTACAGGGGACTCTCGAAGAGGGTTCTGCGGATCAGGTCCACGGGTGCTCCCGACGACGATCGCAGGCAACGCCGGTTCTCACTTCAGGTTCTCCGGGTTCAGGGGCTGCAGGTCGGGGGGCACGAACCGGCCGTCCTTGCGGAGGAGCTCATTGTCGAACCAGATTTCGCCGCCGCCGCACTCGGGCGTCTGGATGCAGACCATGTCCCAGTGCACGGCCGAGCGGTTGCCGTTGTCCGCCTCGTTTTCGTACGCCGACCCCGGCGTGAAGTGGAACGAGCCGGCGATCTTCTCGTCGAACAGGATGTCCAGCATCGGCCGCGTGATGTAGGGATTGAATCCCAGGGCGAACTCGCCCACGTACGACGACCCGTCGTCCGTGTTCAGCACGGTGTTGAGGTGCTCGGAGTTGGAGCTGCGGGCGTTGATCACCTTTCCGTTCCTGAATTCCAGCCGGATGTCGTCGTGCACCACGCCCTGGTACAGCGTGCGGGCGTTGTACCGGATGGTGCCGTTCACCGAATCGCGAACGGGGGCGGTGAAGGCCTCGCCGTCCGGAATGTTCAGCTTGCCGGCGCAGCCGATGGCGGGAATGTTCCTGATGGAGAAATGCAATTCGGTTTCCGGGCCCAGGATCTTCACGCGGTCGGTCGCCTTCATTCTCGCAACCAGGGGCTGCATGGCCGCGGCCATTTTGCCGTAGTCCAGGGTGCACACGTCGAAGTAGAATCGCTCGAAGGCCTCCGTGCTCAGCTGGGCCTGCTGGGCCATCGAGGCGCTCGGGTAACGCAGCACGACCCAGCGGGTCTGTCGCACGCGGATCTCGCCGTGCACCGGCTTCCACCAGATGGACTGGTAGAGCTTCATCTTGTCCGCAGGCACGTCGCTCATCTCGGTGATGTTCAGGTTGCCGCGCAGCCCGATGTAGGCCTGAACGCCCTTCATCCGCAGGGCCTCCGTCTCGGCGATGAGCTTGAGCTGGGCCTCGCTGCCGTGGATCAGAAGCTGCCGCAGCACGATGTTGCTTTTGAGCGTCACCAGCGGGTCGGCACCGGCCTCACGGGCCACGCGAACCACCTCGTTGGTGATCTCGTGCGGAACGTCGATCGCCTCGATCAGGATCTTCTCCCCCGGCTTGACCGCCGTGGAGTAGTTGATGAGCACTTCCGCCAGCCGAGTCATTCGCGGGTCAACCATCCGCGTTCCTCCTTCGATTCGTTATTCCCACGGACCCGGCGCAAAGCGCCCGGCCCCTCCTGTGGCCATCGCACCAGCATACTCGAAAACCGGCCGGAAGGGCAGGCGGGACAAGGGGTTGTCTGTTCAAACCCGCGCACGCCGGCAGCCAGTTTCTGTGTCTGGACGCCGTCCGTGACAGACGGCAGTGAATCTGCGACCATATGCACGCGATTGTTGGGACTGCCCCGACCCAGAGCTCGCTGAAAAGCAAAAAGGCTTCCACGGGGACTTTGACGTGACCCTGCGTCTGCTGCTTCTGCGTCCGCCGCGGTTTGTGT
>CAZBFW010000421.1:0-4476 GCA_964491135.1 uncultured Phycisphaeraceae bacterium
CACGCGGCGGGGCGTCGCGTATCTCTTCACGAGCACGGACGTGGGTTTTGACCAGGTGATCCTGTCGTACCTGCGGCAGCGCGGGCTGCTGCGGTAGGAGAACGAGGCGGCGATGAACTTCCTTTCCGGCTGGCACATCATCGCATACGCAGCGGCGGCCACCGTGCCGCCCCTGGTCGCCCTGTATTTCCTCAAGCTCAAGCGGCGCGAGCAGCCCATCCCCTCGACCCTGCTCTGGAAGCGGGCCGTGCAGGACCTGCACGTGAACTCGCCCTTCCAACGCCTGCGTCGCAACCTGCTGCTGTTGCTGCAACTGCTCGTGCTGCTGCTGGCCGCGCTTGCCCTGGGCAAACCCATCCTGGAGGCCCAGCAGACCCACGAAGGCACCGTCATCCTCCTGATTGACCAGTCTGCGTCCATGAACGTCTCTGAGGAGGGCGGGAAGACTCGCCTGGAGATCGCCACGCAGCAGGCCAAGCGCGTCATCGACAACATGAAGGACGGCGCCCAGGCCATGGTCATCGCCTTCGCGGACAAGGCGGCCATCATCTCCAGCTTTGACACCGACAAGGCCGCCCTGAAGGCCCGCATCGACGGCATCGAGCCGACCGAAAGCCTCTCCACGCTGACGGAGGCGCTGGCGCTGGCCGAGGCCCACGCCACAAACCTCGTGATTGATCGCTCGGAGGAGGGCGGCGGCGTCCTGGCTCCGGACCTGACGTCCGCCGCCAGCGTGGTGCTCATCACCGACGGCCGTGTCCAGGACGCCGACCAGGTGGTCAGCCAGCGCTTCAAGACGGACAGCATGGAAATCATCAACGTCGCAGGCCGGACCGACAACGTGGGCATCGTGGCCATGGAGGCCCGGCGACACTACGAGCAGCCCGGCCAGGTTGAGGTCTTTGCGGAGGTCCGCAACTTTGGTGAGGAGCCGGTGCGAAACCTCGACGTCGTGTTGTACCTGGAGGGCGAGCTGGAAAGCGTCCAGACGCTTCCACAGTTGGAGCCGGGCTCTGTGCCGTCCGCTCCCTCCGGCGAGGAAGAAGAGACCTCCGCGGCGGCCGGCGGTTCTTCGGCCGCCCGGCAGGCCGGCCCCCCGCCGGGCAGCACCGCCGCGGTCACTTTCCAGAACGTGGCGTTCGGCGAAGGCGGAGAGATCGAGGTGCGCCTCCGCATCGAGGACGCGCTGCAGGCCGACAACCGGGCCTGGACCGTCATCCGTCCGCCACGAAACACGGAACTGCTGCTGGTCAGCGAGGGAAATCTCTTCCTGGACCGCGTCATCCAGACGCTTCCCGTCCGTTTGACGCGCATGACACCGCAGGAGTATGAGAACGCGGACGATGAAAAGCTGCTCGACGGTCCGCGCTCACGATTCGACCTGGTCATGATCGACCGGCACTCCACCCGTCGCCTGCCCGCCGGCAACTACTTCTTCTGGGGCGGTGTGCCGCAGATCGAAGGCGTGCAGGCGGGCGACCCGGTCCGCAACGAGATCTTCGTCAACTGGGACGAAACCCACCCCGTCCTCCGGCACGTGGCCGTGGAGAACGTCCAGGTGCTCCAGTGGCTGCGACTGACCGTGCCGCCGGAGGCGATTCGCCTGATCGACGGGGAAACGTCACCGGTTCTCGTGTACCTTTCGCGCGAGGGCCGGCAGTACCTCATCTCCGCATTTTCTCTGGTGGCGGCCGACGAGGAGACGGGTGAGCCCGCGCTCAACACGTTCTGGGTGACCCAGACGCATTTCCCCATGTTCTGCTACAACGCGGTGCAGTATCTCGCCGCCACGCTGGCCGCCAGCGGACAGAACAACGTCTGGCCGGGTGAACCCGTGCTCATCCCCGTCTCGGGCAAGTCGTCAAAGGTGACCGTTCGCCGTCCGGACGGCCGGACGGACACGATCGACACGCTGGGTTCCGACACCGTTCCGTACGCACAGACCCGCACGGTCGGCGTGTATCGCGTGACTCCCAGCACCCCCGGGCACGAGCGATTCGCCGTGAACCTCTTCAGCGCGACGGAAAGCAACGTCGCCCCCAACGAGCAGTTCGCTCTGGGCGCCGAGGCGGTGGCCGGCACGAAGGGCGTCCAGAAGGTCCAGCAGCCGCTCTGGCCCTACGTTCTGCTGGCCGCCCTCGCGATCGTGCTGCTGGAGTGGATCATCTACAACAAGCGCGTTTTCGTCTGATCCTTCGCGATGTGCCGCGGCCCTCGATCGGCGGTGCCCGGCACCTGCGTCTTCGGCGTGCTGCGCAGGGTCAGGTGGAGGATCTCCGCGGGAGCGTTGATCCGCAAGGGGAACCAGTTCTCCACACCGTTGGACACAACGAGTGCCGACGGCCCCTGGCGATACAGCCCCGAGCAGTACTTGAACAGAATGGATCCCGCGCCGATGTCCCTGGTCAGCATGAACTGGCCGCCGTGCGTGTGGCCGGCCAGTGTCAGCGGAACGCCGGCCGCCGCCGCCCGGTCGAACGCGTGCGGGTGATGCGCGAGCACAATCGTGAACGCGTCCGGCCGCCGGCCCCGCCCCCGCTTGCGGGGACCGCGCGCCGTCGCCACCGGACCACGGCCCGGATCAGGGTTTGTCCGGCCGGCGCTCGTCCCGGAGCGGCCGTCGGCGTAGATATGACGTCGTAGGGCGGCGCGGATCATCCACAGCAGGCCGCGTCGCCGCAAACAGGAACGGCCCCGATGTCCCAAGCAGGCACCGGGGCCGATTTGCTTATCACATGCGTGCACAGGCACCGGGCTGTCAATCGGCCACGGCGGCGGGCTCTTCCGCCTTGCTGCCGTTTCCGCCGCTGGCGGCCTCGTACATGGCGGCCAGGCCCTCGTAGATGGTCCAACGCTTGTGGGCGTCCTGCTGGGCCAGGGCGAGCAACTCGCGGGCGGCCTCCGGATTGCTCTTGGTGAGCATCTTGAACCGCGTCTGGACGTACGCGAAGTCCTCGTAGGGCACGCTGGGCTTCTTGGAATCCAGCTTCAGCGGGTTCTGACCCGCGGCGGCCAGGTCCGGGTTGAACCGGAACAGCGGGAAATGTCCGCTCTGGACGGCCAGCTTCTGCGTGTCGAAGGCGGTCCGCATGTTGATTCCGTGTGCGATACAGTGCGAGTAGGCCACGATGATGGACGGCCCGTCGTACGCCTCGGCCTCCACGAACGCCCGCACGGTCTGGGCGTCGTTGGCGCCCATGGCCACCGTGGCCACATAGATGTTGCCATAGCTCATGGCCAGCAGGGCCAGGTCCTTCTTCGTCTGCGGCTTGCCGCCGGCGGCGAACTTGGCGACCGCACCCCGCGGGGTGGCCTTGGAGCACTGCCCGCCAGTGTTCGAATACACCTCGGTATCGAGCACCAGCACGTTGACGTTCCGGCCGGAGGCCAGCACGTGGTCCAGGCCGCCGTAGCCGATGTCGTACGCCCAGCCGTCGCCTCCCACAATCCAGACGCTCTTGCGGACCAGGACGTCGGCCAGCGTGGCCAGCGAGCGGGCCTCGGCGCTGTCGATCTTCTGGAGGCCCGTCTTCAGGGCGGCCACGCGCTTGCGCTGTTCGGCGATGCCGCCTTCGGTGCTCTGGTCGGCGCGGATCAGGCCGTCCGCGAGTTCCTGGCCGATCTTGCCGGCCAGCTTCCGCAGCAGCTCGATGGCGAACTCGCGGTGTTTGTCGATGGTCAGCCGGTAGCCGAACCCGAACTCCGCGTTGTCCTCAAACAGGGAGTTGGACCAGGCCGGCCCGCGGCCGTCGACGTTCTGGGCCCAGGGAGCCGTGGGCAGGTTGCCGCCATAGATGGACGAGCAGCCGGTGGCGTTGGCGATGATCGCCCGGTCGCCGAAGAGCTGGCTCAGCAGCTTGACGTAGGGCGTTTCGCCGCAGCCGGCGCAGGCGCCGGAATACTCGAAGAGCGGCTGGAGGTACTGGGAGCCCTTGACCGAGTTGACCTTCAGGATGCTCCGGTCCACCTCGGGAAGGTGGAGGAAGAACTCGTAGCACTCCCGCTCGCTCTCACGCAGCGGCGGCTGGAAGGCCATGTTGATGGCTTTGAGCTTCACTTCCTTCTTGTTCTTGGCCGGGCACGCTTCGATGCACACGCCGCAACCGGTGCAGTCTTCCGGGGCGACCTGGATGGTGGTCACCATGCCGGCGAGTTCCTTGCCGATGGACTTGGCGTGTTTGAAGGTGGCCGGCGCCTTCTCCAGGTGCTTCGGGTCGTAGGCCTTCATGCGAATCGCGGCGTGCGGGCAGACCAGGGCACACTTGCCGCACTGGATGCACACCTCCGGGTCCCACACCGGGATTTCCAGGGCGATGTTCCGCTTCTCCCACTGGGAGGTATGGGTCGGGAAGGTGCCGTCGATGGGCAGGGCACTGGTGGGAATGTCGTCTCCCCGGCCGGCGATGATCTCGCCGATCACCTTCTGGACGAACTCCGGGGCCTTCGTCGAAACCGGCGGCGGCACGTCCACCGTGC
>CAZBFW010000422.1:0-958 GCA_964491135.1 uncultured Phycisphaeraceae bacterium
ATAATGAGCGGTGACTGGAGTTCAGACGTGTGCTCTTCCGATCTCTTGTCCATCACGGTCGGACCGGACGGCGTCTGCGATACAACGGCCGACCCGGCGGACGTTCAGGCGGCGCCGGTCGGCACCTCCCCCGCGGACGGTATGTGCGTCACCGCGGGAGCCGACGACGCCCTGAACACGGCGACGGCTGCCAACGACGATGAGCGGTTGTCCACGCCCCGCGGCTCCATCGTGGTGCCGCTGGACCGCGTGATGCGGCAGTACGAGTTCGACCTGGCCGCCCTGGATGCGGCCGGGGCCGTGTACCCCCTGCTGGGAGACGGCACCCTGGGCGCCGTGCCGAACAACCGCGGCGTGTGGGAATGCTTCGCGTTCACCAACCACCCACAGAACGGCACGGCCAACGCGAAGCAGATCATTCTCTGGCTGGACGACGTGGTGTTTGAGGCCCCGATCCCCAGCCCGCCGAGCATCGTCACGCTGCCGGACCCGCCGCTGCCGCTGGACACGTCCATCGACGTGACGAACATCATCCCGACCGCCAGCCTGCTGGAGGTGTACATCCTTGGCCGCGGCACGGATCCGGATGTTCTTCTCGCCAGCATCGCGAACCCGGGAGTCACGAACCTTACGGTACCTCTGGCCCTCCCGCTGCCCTACGGCGTGTCGATCGTGGCCCGCCAGACGGTGAACGGCGTGGAGAGCGACAACTCGGCCGCCATCGGGATCAACGTGCCGGGCAACGCGCCCATCCGCATGGCCATGTCCGTACGGGAGACGGACCAGTACGATCACAATCTGAACTGCGGCGATGACGGCACTGGCTTTGACGCCAATCAGCCGTCGACGCTGGAGTTCATCGCTGCCGGCGGCGGTACGGACGGATTTGGCATCCCTCGTGGGCGCCGAACCGTGCCGGCAGTCGGTTGGCAGGATATCACCTTCAATCCGTGCCCTG
>CAZBFW010000422.1:968-4476 GCA_964491135.1 uncultured Phycisphaeraceae bacterium
GAGCTGGCCACCGGGCAGCGCAAAGTGATCCCGGCGGACGGCGTGTTCGTGTACAGCGGGAACGGCATCATGGACCTGACCGGAGCCGGGTACACCAATGGCGTGTGGGAGAGCCTGTTCTTCCGCATCGATTCCTCGGCCCCGTCCGCCGGACCGTATAAGGTTTACATCGACGATATGACCGCGATCAATGGTAACGGCCCGGGCGCCGATTGCCTCATCGACGATTTCGAGTCGTACGAAGTGCAGCAGTACATCGTCGAGGGCACGGCGGGCACCGCAGATTCCGCGGCGACCGGTGATGACGTGCAGGTTCTCCTGCAGGGATCGAGCACCTATGCGGGTCAAATCATCATTTCGGGCGGGCCGAACGGCGTGATCGACACCACGCCGGCCACAGGGGAGGGCGTTACGAACAACAGGGCCCGCTTCCAATCACCTTCGGCGGCAGGGGGAAGCCAGGGTCTGGCGTCTACGCCGAACATCACCGCGATCGACAACACGGAGGCGTTCAGCGGCTCGCAGTCGCTGCGGGTGGAATGGGCCTTTGTCGCCGCATCGAACCCCCTGAGCCTGCTGCGCCTGACCACGAACGGCTCCACGGCCGTTCCCCCGCCGGACCTGTCGCGGAGTCCCGACTCGGTGATTCCGTTCAGTACGGACAACACCTGGTGTGACGGTACGGGCGACGTCTCCTACAATTTCAAGATGAAGCTCGAGCCGTCGCCGATCCAGGGCGACTGCAACCTTGACCTGGACGTGGACCTGCTGGACTACGCCTGCCTCCAGGAGTGTGCGACGCAGGCTACGTTGTCGCCGCTGTGCGACGAGAAGTTTGACTACTTCAATGACGACTCCATCGATGCGGATGATCTGCAGATGTTCCTGCTGTCCGTCTCCGGGCCGTACTAGGGCCGTAGAGTCGTCGGTTGGATGAACACGCAGGCGCCGGCCGGGTTTGACGACCCGGCCGGCGCCGTGTTTTTGCGAGGGCGGAGGTTCAGGGATCCCGGGGGCGGGGGGATTGGCAAGCCCCGGCGCCGGTCCGTGGATCGGTGCGATTCGAATGAGCGGTAGTCGACGGTGGGACGCCTCACCGGGTGGACCTCGTCCGTCGCGGCATTCCGTGTCCGACGGAAGAAGGCGACCGGCGGCAGGTCCCACGTGCGGATCATGAAGTGACCAGGGCGTGTTCGAGGGGCAGGCGCCGGCCGGCGGCGGTGATCAGGCTCACGGCGTCGTCACCGAGCAGGGCTCGGGCTGCGTCCAGGAAAGCGGCGGAGCAGGGAACGCGCAGGTCGGGGCCGCAACTGATGGTGGCCACGAAAGGCTCGCCGGTTTGCACGTCGAGATAGACGCCTTTGGTCCCGCGGCCGCGGGCGTGGGCCTTCAGGAGTTCGATCACCGGGTCCAGCAGCTCTTCGCCCTGGGGGCCGCTCGGGATCGTCAGGATGATCGATTCGGTCAGGGCGGCGGTGGCCTGGGCGGCGGGGATCACCTCGTCCACGCGGATGGACGGTTCCTCGCGGCGTCGATCCACCGTGCCTCGCAGGAAGATGATGGCATCCGGCGTCAGCAGCGGCTGATACCGCTCATACTCGTCGCCGAAGACCAGGGCCTCCACCTTGCCCTTGAAGTCCTCCAGGTGAATCACGCCCATTTTGCCCGACTTGCGCGCGTTTTTCGTGTTGATTGTGCGCAACTGGGTGATCATGCCCCCGATGACCACCTTTGAGCCCTGCGCGAACCGCTTGAGGGCGGCGGTGTTCGCCGTGGAGCCGGCCTCCACGAGCCGGCCGAAGCGGGCCAGCGGGTGGCGGGTGATGTAGAACCCCAGGGCGGCCTTCTCCCGGGCGAGCATCTCGGCCTCGGACCATTCCTCGGTGGACAGTGACGGCTCGGGTGTCGGCGGTCCCCCGTTGCCGCCGAAATCGCTGTAGAAACTCATTTGCCCCGCGGCCCGGTCGGGTGGGGCGGCGGCGCCGGAGTCGACGGCTCGGCCCGCCGCGGTGATCAAGGCCTTGCGCATGGCGCCGGTGCTGTCGAACGCGCCGCAGTTGATCATGGCCTCCAGCGCCGCGCGGTTCACCACGCCCGAGTCGATCCGTTCGCAGAAGTCGAACAGGTTCTTGAACCGGCCGCGGGCCTGACGTTCACGGGTGATGGATTCCGTCGCCCGCGCCCCCACGCCCTTGATCGCGGCCAGCCCGAACCGGATGGCCGCACCCGTCTCCCCGTACGTGACGGTGAAATCCGTGCCCGATTCATTCACATCCGGCGGAAGCACCGGGATGTTCATCCGGCGGCACTCGTCGATGTGGTCCATCACCTTGTCCGTGACGGACATTTCGAAGGTCATCAGGGCGGCCATGAACTCCACGGGATGGTAGACCTTCATGTACGCGGTTTGGAAGGCGACGAGTGCGTAGCCGGTGGAGTGCGCCTTGTTGAAGGCGTACTCGCCGAACTTCACGATGTTGTTGAAGATCTCGTCGCCCTTGGCCCGGGACACGCCCCGCTGCTCGCAGCCCTCCAGGAAGGCCCCGCGCTCCGCCTCGATCATCTTGGTCTTCTTCTTGCTGATCGCCTTGGCCAGGCGGAAGGCCCGCTTGAGCTCCAGGCCGCCGAGCCGGTGGACCAGTCGGGAGACCTGCTCCTGGTAGACCATGATGCCGTACGTCTCGTCCAGCACCTCGGTCATGATGGGGTGGGGGGTGGTCCACGGTTCGCCGTGTTTGCGGGCGATGTAGGCGTCGATGTAGGCCATCGGGCCGGGGCGGTAGAGGGCGGCCGCCGCGATCAGGTCTTCGATGCGGGTGGGCCGCATCTTCATGAGCACGTCGCGCATGCCGCCCGACTCAAACTGGAACACGCCCTTCGTCTCGCCGCGGGCGAACAGGGCGTACACCTGCGGATCGTTCAGGTCCAGGGTCTCGAGGTCGATGTCCAGGCCCCTGCCCTGGCGGACGAGCTGCCGGGCCCGCTCCAGGGTGGTCAGCGTGCGCAGGCCCAGGAAATCCATCTTCAGCAGGCCGACCCGTTCCACCGTGGGGCCGTCGAATTGGGTGACGATCTGCTCGTCGCCCGATGCCTTGTAGAGCGGCAGGAAGTCGTCCAGCGGCTGGTCCGCCACCACCACGCCGGCCGCGTGTACGCCGGCGTGCCGGGCCAGCCCCTCGATTTTGCGGCTGATGTCGATGATCTTGCGGACGGTCTCGTCCTCCTGGTAGCGCTTTCGCAGGTCGGGCTCCTGCTCCAGCGCCTTGTCGATGGTCATCTTCAACTCGGCGGGAATCAGGCCGGTCAGCCGGCTCGCCTCGTTGAAGTCGAGCCCCATCACCCGGCTGACATCCTTGACCGCAGCCCGGGCCTTGAGCGTTCCGAACGTGATGATCTGGGCTACATGCCCGTACTTGTTGCGGACGTAATCGATGACCCGGCCCCGGCCCTCCTGGCAGATGTCCACGTCGATGTCCGGCATCTCGTCGCGGTCCGGGTCCATGAACCG
>CAZBFW010000423.1:0-4471 GCA_964491135.1 uncultured Phycisphaeraceae bacterium
CGCCTACTGGCGGACCTGGTGGCCGGCGATCCGCGATGACCTGCTGGCCCGGCAGAACGAGGACGGCTCCTGGGAGGACGAGGCCGGCAAGGAATACGGGACCGCCATGGCCCTGATCATTCTCCAGATGCCGAACCGGCTGCTGCCGATCTTCCAGCGGTAGATGAATGGGAGGCCCGGATTGAGCAGGAACGAATCCAGTCGCAGAACGTGGGCGCCCGCGGAGGTGCTGGTCGCCACCCTGGTGCTTCAGGCTGCACCGGCCCTCGGCGTGGCCGAGACGTCAACCCGCGCAGCAGATCTGCAGCCTGTCCGTGTGACGCTGCAGACGGTGACCGAGGACGGCCGGGACGGCGAACTCGTCGGGTTCTCGCTGGATCGCGGCGTCACGTTCCGCCCGAAGGCCGGCACCGAAACCCGCCTCATCCCGTCGGAAGACATCGTACGGATCACGATCGCGGAACCACCGGCGCCCATCGCGAATCAGGGCCTGGTGTTTGAACTCGCCAACGGAGACCGGCTAAGCGGACAGGTGCTCGCATTCGAGAACGACCATGTGCGGGTCGAGACGCCTGCGCTGGGACCCGTGCAGATGCCACTGGGGGCCGTTTCGCGATTGTCCGCACGGCGGACCGAGGGAACCGTGTACGCCGCCGACGACGGCCCGTTCGCCGGGCACCGCGAAGACGACATCGTGCTGCTGACCAACGACGACACGGCCGCAGGCCTGGTCGCTGCCATCGACGCCGAAGGCATCGTCCTGGAAACACCCGGCGGGCAGACCCGAATCCCCCTGGACCGCGTCGCGGTCGCCGTCCTTGTGCCCGACCCCACTCCACCGAGTGATGGACCGGCCGCTCGTCTGACCCTGCTGGACGGAACACGGTTGACGGTGTCGGCAGCCCGGTGGCAGAGTGACGCAGGCACCCGCGGCACGCTGGATGTGTCGCTATGGGACGGTCGTGCGGCCGTCCCGTTCGATCAGGTTCTCCAGATCGAAATCCACGGGGGCCGCTGGGCCTGGCTCGCGCAACTGAGCCCGTCCGCGTACGTTCACACACCCATGCTCAGCCTGGCATGGCCCTGGCAGGCCGACCGCAACGCGCTGGGCAAACCCATGCGCGTGGCCGGTCGCTCGTTCGAACACGGGCTCGGCGTACACAGCGAATGCACGCTTCAATACGCACTGAACGGGCGATACCAGTCATTCGTCACCCAATTCGGCGTGGATGACGACAGCGGTCCCTATGCAAACGTGGACGTGGAAATCCGCGTCGACGGCCAATCCCGGTTCGCGCAGAACGGAGTGGAACGCGGACGCCTCCACGGCCCTGTCCGGGTCGATCTCACGGGAGCGCGAGTTCTGGAACTCCATGTCGGCTTCGGCACAAACGGCGCCGTCCAGGACCGGTTCAACTGGATCGAGCCCGGCCTGGTCCGGCCACCGCGTCCGATCAGGGATCCTGCATCTGGTTGACGAAGTACGGCACGTCCGCCGCGTCGATCAGGCCGTCGCCCGACAACTCCGCCTTCAGGCAGGTGCCGGTCACCGCCTGACCGTAGCAGTCCTGGAAGCCCGCAAAATCCGCGAGGTCCACGTCGCCGTCCGTGTCAAAGTCGGGCACCCGCGGCCAGACCAGCGCGCTTTGCAGCAGGGCGTAGGCCACGCGCTCGCCGGTCATATGCTTGCGGTCCAGGTCGTCATCCAGCGACAACAGCAGGTACGTCGAGCCGCCGGAACCCGCCTGGCCGTGCCGCTGCACCCAGAACCCCGTATCGCCCTGCAGGCCGGCCGGCGAGGTGATGGCCACGAACTGCGGGGCCGCCATCGGTGTCTGCAGCGTGTAGGTGGTTTGCGCCGGCGTTCCGTGCAGGAGGCCCTGAACGGTGGCCGGTCCCACCGCGGCCTCGAACGGAATGCCGCCCAGGCCGGTTCCCGTGACGCTCTCGAACACGATCACGCCGATCTCTTCCGGCAGGCGATCCAGCCCCGTGCCGCCCGTGTGCTTGCCCGTCCGCAACGCCGTCGCCGACGGCGTCTCCGCCTTCCGCAGGCCCTGCGTCCAGAACACCGACCAGGCGTCGTTCGCGCTCATCACCTGCCCGAGCACCACCGGGTTGTCGTAATGCTGCCCGTACCGCCGCACCTCGCCCGTCCAGTCGCCGTTGCCGTCGGTCACGGTGGACGTGTACTTCCACGCCTCCATCTTCACGCCGTTCAACTCGCTGACCCCCTGCTCCATGACCCAGTAGCACACCACCTCCTGGATGGAGTACGTCTGCGACGCATTGGTGGGATCCACCAGCCGCAGGTCGAAGCTCCCGGCCGTCACGTTGCTCACCCGCGGGATCATCCGCTTGCCGTTGTAGAAGTACTGCCCCGTGCACACCACGACGGGGTCCGTGTAGGTGTTCTGCAGGGTCACCGTCTTGGTGGTGTGGTTGGCGGTGGTGAAGCCCGCCTCGAACTTCGGAGCGATCTCGCATTCGTCCGGCACGCCGTTGCCGTTCGCGTCCGTCACCAGCCCGGCCAGAATCTCGCACACGTCCGCCGTCCCGTTGCCGTTGCAGTCCGGCTCGCAGGCGTCCGGCACCGCGTTGGCATTGCAGTCCCCCGATCCGCCGGCCGTGTCGCACTCATCCGGAACCTCGTTGCCGTCGCAGTCGTCGGACGTGCCCGAAGCGAGATCGCACTCGTCCGGAATGTCGTTTCCGTTGCAGTCTTCGCTGGTCCCGTCGTCGATATCGCACTCATCGGGAACGTTGTTGTCGTTGCAGTCCGGGGCAGTACCCTCGCTGATCTCCACGAGGTCCGGCACACCGTTGTCATTGCAGTCCGCCCCGGCCGGGAACGGCCAGGGCATGGCATGCGCCTGGTAGACTTCCGCCGGGCCTGCGCTCAGCGGCTGCTGCACCCAGGCAATGATGCGAATGTTGCTCTGGCTCGCCCAGCTCTCCGCATCAAACGTGAAGTTGCGAACCACACTCTCGCACTCACCGGGCGTCAAGGCCAGGTCCGCCGTGGTTGCCGCCTGCTTGAACCCGTTGCGTGAATACGAGATCGACGTCGGCCAGTAGTCCAGCACCTGCACGAGATAGAGCCGCACGGTCTTTGCCGTTCCCCCCGCTTCCAGGCACGCCGTCGCCGTGATGGAATACGTCTGCCCGCTCACCGGGTCGCCGGTCAGCGACAGGCTGACGTCCGTCGGGACGGCTTGTCGCGCGTTGTAGATGCTGTTGTACCAGTTGTACTGCTGAGGAACCGTGTCGTACGCCCCGGTCGCTTCCGTCACGCCGTCGAACCACGCCCAGGGAATCCCGCTGAAACCGGGGTAGAAACTGAGCTTTCGAGATTCCGACCACGCCGTCTGGTACGTGTCGTTATGGTGATACTGTACAAACGCGAAGGTCTTCGGATAGGTGGTCAGAATCTGGCTGAACGCCTGACCGGCCGTGGGACAATACCCACACCAACTGGCCGACCACTCCTCCGCCAGCACGGTCCGCGTGGCCGCCGAAGCCGGCATCGCCGCGACCAGCAGGATCACCGCCAGACAACCGCATCCGCACCACATCCGATTCAACCATCGGCTCTGGAAGTTCATCGCGACCTCCTCCTGATGTCTGGGAATCGAAATCGAGGCTTGCAGGAACCGGAGCGGACTGCCTCTTCCTCGCCCGTCCGGAACGCTGATACCACTCTATCAAAGCGGCACCCGCGATTCAACACGCCGGACCGGCACCCCCCGATCGCCGGTGCCCTGTGGTTCATGCCCGGCAGGAACGGCGTCCGCATGGCGTATGGGCCGGAGGGAGGGGGGTGGTTTCCAGGCGAGGCACGCCCGGCATGGCAACGACCGTCGCCGGGGCAACCGGCGACCCGGGGCGTCAGCCCTTCTCGGCCTCGATCGCCAGCACGTCTTTGACCGCCGCCTCGTGAGACAGGCCGAGGTTCCGGAGGGCCTGGTGGGCCACGCTGCCGGACTCCCGCAGCAGGGCCAGAAGCAGGTGTTCCGATCGCACGTCCCTCGACTCCAGTTGACGCGCCTGCTCGATGGCGATCGCCACCACGTTCTTGAAGTGCGGAGTGCCCGGAAGACGACCGAACACCCAGGTGTCTTCCATGCTCTTCTGCGTCAGCCGGTCGATTTCGTTCTTGAGCTTCGGACCGGTGATGCCGTGGCGGGTCAGGATCTGCGCTCCAATGTTCGTGCCTTCCCGCTGGATCGCCATGAGTACGTGCTCGGTGCCCACGTACTCCATGTCGTACTCGCGGGCGATCTCCTCGGCGAGCTTGATCACACGTTCGACGTTGGCGCTGAACTTCTCATACATGGAATGGTTCGCTGTTCCAAGCCACCGCGACCGAAGCCTGCAGGCCCGGCGATCCGTCTCAATCAGGCCGGAGGTAATCATACACCAGACAAGATCGGAAGAGCACACGTCTGAACTCCAGTCACCGCTCATTATC
>CAZBFW010000424.1:0-4468 GCA_964491135.1 uncultured Phycisphaeraceae bacterium
GATAATGAGCGGTGACTGGAGTTCAGACGTGTGCTCTTCCGATCTAGGCAAAGGAGGCGACTTCCCGGCTATCGTTGCTGCGCCGGGTGATGTGATGCGGCGGGCGGGGCGAAACAAACCGAGCGATAAGCGGCATGGTCGAAAGTCTGACCGAACAGGCGGGCCGCGGCAAGAGGAGGGTGACCACGCCCCCCGTTCACCTGATGTCCGTCCAGAACGCCGTTGTCGGCTCACAAGCGGCCGCCGAGTCAAGTGACGCTGATGCTCTTCACTTCCAAGATCGTGGGATGGTATAATGGCGTCACTTTCGATGGCTTCACCGTCGGTCGGATGGTGATTGACGAGTCCGGCAAACGAATCGCTCGTCCCAAGCGCGAATGCCCAGGGCTCGTCGTCGCGCGAACCATCGGCGCACGCACGGCACGACAAGATGGTCCGATGCAGAACAGTCGGGCGGGTAAGCTGCATCTCGGCCCGATAGACACGCTCGCCTGGACGCGCGCAATCGGAGGGGCTACCGATGGGACAGTACACCGTGCAGGCTCGGAGATACACAGGCGTATGGCGATTGGTCGTGCTGGTGGGTCTATTGCAGGCCTGCTGGGCGGTGGCTTTCATCATCCGCACGAGCTTCGTCGTGGAGGGTCACCGGTACTTCTGCCTGTTCGACGATGCCATGATCAGCATGCGGTACGCGGCCAACTGGGCGGATGGACACGGGTTTGTCTGGAATCCGGGTGAGAGAGTCGAGGGGTACACGAATTTCGCGTGGACCGCGGTTATGGGTCTCTGTCATCTCGTTCGGCTTTCGCCCAGCCATACGTGTCTTCTGGTCCAGCTTCTCGGGATCGCGATCTGCTGGGTCGCGTTGGTGGCGACGGTGCAACTCGCTCGTGCCTGTCGGCTCTTGCCGGTATCCGCCGGCTGTGCCGTCGTCCTCGCAGGCACGTATTACAATCTGCTGTTCTTCACTCTGTACGGAATGGAGACCGGGCTCGTCACCTGTCTTGCGACATTTGCATTGGCCGAAGCGGTCAAAGCCGTCCGGCGCAATCAGGGACGGGTGACGTCCGTGCTGTGGTTTGCGCCCGCGATACTCGTTCGCCCCGACGTGTTTCCTCTGCTGCTCTTCGTGTTTGCCTTTCTCATGCTGGGAATCCGCCGAGGACGACGCAGCGTCGCGGCGGGGCTGTTTGTGGTCGCGCTGGTGATGGCCGTGCACCTGTTGTGGCGGCACCACTTCTATGGGCAGTGGCTGCCGAACACGTACTACCTGAAGGCCACGGGGTGGCCCCTGATGCACCGGATCGTGCCCGGCATCAAGCACGCGGGCTGGACCGCGGTGAGTCTGTGGTTTCCCTGTCTCCTGGCCGGCGCGGGTTTGCTCGTGCAGCCCAGGCGCTGGCACCTTCTGCTCCTCGGCGTCTTCGCCACGAGCGTGGCCTACCAGACATATGTCGGAGGAGACGCCTGGCCCCTGAGCCGATTCGTGATTCCGGCCACGCCGGGCTTGTTTGTGCTGGCGGGATACGGGGTGCACCAACTGATGACCTTGTTCATGCGGGACAAGACACGAGCTTGGGGGACCGTCGTACGCGTCGGGATCACGGCCATCGCCGTGATCGCCATCAACGCCATTCACTGGGATCATTGCCTCTTGATCAGCCGGCCGCAGACGGCCCATCAAAGCCGCGAGAACATCCGGCACGTTCTCGCCGTCCAGAGAATCGCGGATCCTGACGCCACCGTTGTCGTCAGTTACGCTGGCGTATTCCCCTACTTCTCCCGGCGGGTGTGCGTCGACCGCTACGGCAAGTGCGAACCACACATTGCTCGCTTGGCGGCACACACGGATATCCCTCGGTCAGGGCATAACAAGTTCGCCTGGGAATACACCCTGTCCACCTACAGACCGGATATCATCTTGCATGTGGTCTGTACCGACGTTCGAGCGTTTGTCTCTGATTATCGACCGATCTCTGTGGATGTGGACGGGACCGAAGTTGCATTCTGTGTTCGGAAGGACAGCCCGAAGATCAGAGGCGGACGAGCAGTGAGCTGGTGGGCAGTCGGCGACTACCTGAGCAGCGTCCGAAGAATGGACAGCCGGCCCTTCCGTCAGACCGAAAGACGCGGCCATGCACCGCGACGGTGACGCACCCTCACCGTCTTCGGAGGAAGAGGAAAGCGGGAAACCGGTCCTGCTTGCCGCTATCAGGCGGTCACGTGCCACACGCGCGGCGGCGGGTGAAACGGGCCGTGGAACGATCGGCAGGCTGCGCGATCATCGATGTTGTCCCCATTGGCGTAGCTGTCTGCGTCGCTGCGGCAGGCCGTTGTCTTGCCGGCCTGTCGGGGACCGCCGAAAAACGCCGTTTGGCGATGGCTGGTCAGGTGCTCGGCGAGCATGCCGTCGTAGATGCGTGCGACGGGCTTCATGGCAACCATTGCAGGTGGCATCGAAAATGGTCAAGACCATTTTACGATGCCCGCGATCCCGGTCGAAGCCCGCGGTCCGCCCGACGGGCCGCTCCCTGCGCGCACCGCGCGGACCCACAAGGGTGCGACGCGGAGAACAACCCTTATACTCTGGGTCTCCCGTAGTGTGCCACCGCTCTTGAGCAGTGGGTCCGGTGTTTCGAGGATGGGCGGGATGCTGTTGCGTGTGGATGCGAATGGACGACCCAAGCCGCTGAGCATCGCCACTGCTCAAGAAGCAGTGGCACACCTTCCCCGAGTGCCTGAGTCGCGCCACTGTTCAAGAAACAGTGGCACAGGCAGACCCGTTTCTGCTATCCCACCGGCCTCATGGAGCCGCTTCCTCAGAAGACCCGTCGCACCTACAACGAGCCGGGGCACGCGCATTTCCTGACCTACTCGTGTTTTCAGCGACTACCCCTGCTGACGCGGGAGCGCAGCCGACGATGGGTCGTCGACGCGCTTGAAGCCGCGCGAAGCAAGCTGAATGTCGCGCTCTGGGCCTACGTCGTGATGCCGGAGCACGTTCACGTGCTGCTCTGTCCCCGGCGGCCCGTGTACGAGATGCGGAGAATCCTGGTTGCACTGAAGCGCCCGGTGAGCGATCGGGCCCGCGAGCATCTGGAGCAGACGGAGAACGACGCCTGGCTGGATCGTCTCAGCGTCGAGTACCCGTCGCGCCGCGTGTTTCGATTCTGGCAGCCGGGCGGGGGATTCGATCGCAACGTCTTTCATGAAAGGACCGTTCCGGCCGTTATTGAATACCTCCACGAGAACCCCGTCCGGCGCGGTCTGTGCCAGGAGCCGACCGACTGGGAGTGGTCCAGTGCACGATATTGGGCGGGTTGGCCGAACGTGCAGATGCGAATGGACGAGCCGATCCCCTGAGCAACGCCACTGCTCGAGAAGCAGTGGCACACGGATTCGTAATGCACCCAGCCCACTGCTCGAGGAGCAGTGGCACAACTTGCTACACAATCAGCAATCGCCGGCGGCGGACGTAGTCCCACACGACGTAGCGGTCCAGGTCGTGGCCGCCGGAGAAGAAGACCCGACCGCGAGTGGCCTCGGCCACGCGGTGGGCGAACTGCACGTCTTCGCTGGTCTGGGCCCAGTTCGGCAGCAGGAAGATGTTGATGGTGATTCCCTGCTGCGCGCAGAGCTGGGCCTCGCGCAGCGTGGCTTTCTCCGTCAGCGGGTTTGGCGGGTACAGCAGATACAGGAACTGGCCTTCGTAGTGCGCGGTGGGCAGGCCGTCGGTCAGCAGGATGATCTGCCGGTTCGGCGTGTCCTGCACGCTGAGGTACTGCCGGGCAAGCTGCAGACCGTGCTGAATGTTTGTGAAGTGCGGCGGAATGTCGAACTCCGTGAGGTCCGTCCGGCTCATGTCGGCCTTGAGAGCCACGGTCGGGCTGGTCAGCGTCACCGGCTTGGGCATCAGGGCGGGCAGCTCGGAGATGTGCCGCGGCTTGGCAAATGTGTATAGCTCGATGAACTGCAGGAAATCGCCGGGGTATTCCGTCCGAATCAGCCCGTGCAGGGCCAGGCCCATCCGCTTGGCGTTGATGTACTGCCCGTTGTAGCGCATGGAGCCGCTCATGTCGATCAGCACGGCCGTCGCGCACTTGGGGTTGTTCCGCGTGCGATGGATCTCAATGTCGTCCGGCCGCATCCGCACGGGCAGACCCGCCCCGTCGCGAAGCATGGCGTTGATCATCGAGGCGGGTATGTCCATGTGCGTCAGGGAGTCGCCGAACTCATACGGCTTGACCTGCTGCATCTCGATGGCGCCCTCGCCGATGATCGGCCCGCTGTGCCGGCCGGAGCGGGCCGCCTGCAGGTCGCTGAAAATCTCCTGCAGCAGCCGGCCCTGGAACAGCCGGAACGCCCTGGGCGTCAGGCGATAGCCGCCCTCGGTCTTTTCCAGCCCCTGTCGCTCCGCCAGCTCACGCAGGTAGTCCTGGATGTACTGCTGCAACGCCGAAAGCTG
>CAZBFW010000425.1:0-1809 GCA_964491135.1 uncultured Phycisphaeraceae bacterium
ATTCCCGGCGAACGCGGCGATGCCGTCGGCGATCGCGCGGGCCACCCGGGCGCGGTAGTCGGGGGAGTTCAGCAACAGGGCGTCCGCCCGGTTGGACATGAAGCCGCACTCGATGAGCACGGCCGGCCGAGGATGCTTGGTCAGGACACGAAAATCCCGCCGTCGCGTGCCGTTGTACTGGATGCCGTGGCGGCGGAAGCCGGCGGCGATGGAGTCAGCGGCGGAGGTGCTCGCTCGCGACGCATTTCGGGCAATGTAGAGCGTGGCCCCGCTGTTGGCACGCTTCTGCGAGTAGTCCGCGTGGATGGAGATGAAGAGGTCCGCACGGGTACGCTGCGCCACGGCCGCCCGGGCCTCCAGCTCCAGAAACACGTCCGTGGTGCGGGTGGGAACCACGTTCGCGCCGCGCCGGGAGAGCTCCTGGATCAACTGCTGCACCATCAGCAGGTTGAACGCCTTTTCGGGAATCGTTGAGACACCCTGCGTGCCGGGATCCTTTCCGCCGTGACCCGCGTCGACCACGATGGTCTTCGGGCCGATCATGCGTAATGGTTCGGATGCGGGAGGCGGGGTGACAGGCAAAGGCGCGGGAGGCGGGGCGGGGCGAGCCACATAGTTCGTGTTCATCACCGGGGGCGGCAGATCGCGGATCACCCCGCGCGGCTGGGCGCATCCGGCCATTCCCATCAACCACAATGTCAAAGCGAGCCGCTTCATGCGCATCACAAACACTGTACGGGATCAGAGTCCGCCGTCAATCTGGATAATCGGCTTTTCGGTGCCTGGAATGACAGTCGACCCGAACGAAATCCCGGACGCCCGGAGGGCGCGCTCGGATCAGATGGCGCTTCGGAGGGCCCCGTGCCCGGCGCGCAGCAGCTCCGCCGTCTTCTCCCAGCCGATGCACTCGTCCGTGATGGAGACGCCGTAGCGCAGCTTCGACGGGTCCGACGGAAACGGCTGGTTCCCCTCAAACAGATTGCTTTCCAGCATCATGCCCACGATATCCGTGTTCCCGGACACCCGCTGCTGGATCACGCTGTGCCACGCCCGCTCCTGGTATTGCTGCTTCTTGCCGCAGTTGGCGTGGCTGCAATCGACCACCAGGCGCGTAGGCAAGCCCTCATGCCGCAACGCCTCGACGGCCCCGGACACGCTTGATGGGTCGTAGTTCGGGCCGCCACGACCGCCGCGGAGGATCACGTGCCCCCACGGGTTGCCGCGCGTCTTGATCACCGCCGTCCGGCCATTGTCGTCAATGCCCAGGAAGCTGTGCGAGTGCCGGGCGGACTGCAGGGCGTTGATGGCGATTTCCAGGTTGCCGTCCGTCGCGTTCTTGTACCCAACGGGCATGGACAGGCCGCTGGCCATCTGACGGTGCGTCTGCGATTCCGTGGTCCGGGCCCCGATGGCCGCCCAACTGATCAGGTCCGCGATGTACTGCGGAGTGATCGGGTCCAGGAACTCGGTGGCCGTCGCCAGACCCAGTTCCGTGACCGCCAGCAGAATCCGGCGGGCCTTGCGGATGCCCGCCTCCATGTCGAAGGTGTCGTTCAGGTGCGGGTCGTTGATCAGGCCCTTCCAGCCCACGGTGGTCCGCGGCTTCTCGAAGTACACCCTCATGCCCACGTACAGACAGTCCGACACTTCGTGGGCCAGGCCGGCCAGTCGGCCGGCGTACTCGATGGCCGCCTCGTCATCGTGAATCGAACACGGTCCGACCAGCACCAGCATCCGCGGGTCCGACCCGTTGAGAATCTGCTTGATCGTCTCCCGGCTCTCGACCACGGTCTGGTACGCGGCGGGCGT
>CAZBFW010000425.1:1909-4066 GCA_964491135.1 uncultured Phycisphaeraceae bacterium
ACGCCGCTCACCCAACCGTCCTGCCCGCCCAGGATCCCCACGGGGTTGACCAGCATCTCGAACACCACGCCCTCTTCCTCGGCGTGCTTGACCTCTTCCGCCCGGGCGGGCATCTCCTGGCGCGAACGCCGGTAGACCAGCGTGGCCGGCTCCGCCCCCAGCCGCCGGGCGGTCCGAACGGCGTCCATGGCCGTGTTGCCCCCGCCGACCACGACGACCCGCGTGGACTTCACCACCGGGGTCGGCGTTTCGTCGCCTTTCCAGGCGCCCATCAGGTTTACGCGTGTCAGGTACTCGTTGGCGGAGTACACCCCCTTGAGATGCTCGCCCGGAATGCCCTGAAAAACCGGCAGGCCCGCCCCGTTGGCGATGAAGACGGCGTCGAAGCCTTCCGCGTTCATCAGTTCGTGTATGGTGTAGGTCTGCCCGATGACCACGTTGCACTCGATCTTCACGCCCATCTCGCGGAGCTTTTGCACTTCCTCATCCACGATCTTCTTGGGCAGACGGAACTCCGGTATGCCGTAGACCAGCACGCCCCCTGGCCGATGCAACGCCTCGAACACGGTCACTCCGTGCCCCAGCTTGGCCAGCTCGCCCGCGCACGTCAGCCCGGCGGGGCCGGAGCCGACGATGGCCACTCGCTTGCCTGTGGGCGGCGGGGGAGTGAACAGCGCGCCACGGTGCTCCCGGGCCCAATCCGCGACGAACCGCTCCAGGTACCCGACGGCCACGGGCGAACCTTTGCCGGCCCGGACGCAGACTTCCTCGCACTGCGTCTCCTGCGGGCAGACCCGGCCGGTGATGCCCGGCAGCACGTTGGCCGCATACAGAATGTCGGCCGCCCGCGGCAGATTGCCCTCGGCCACCGCCTCCACGAACCCGGCGATGTCCACGCCCACCGGGCAGCCGACCACGCACTTGGCCCCTTTGCAGCGGAGGCACCGCTGAGCTTCCGTGCGGGCGGCCTCGGTGGCCATCCCCAGGTTCACCTCGCGGAAGTTGTGGGCTCGGGTCTGCGGTTCCTGCTCCGGCATGTGCTGCCGGGGGATCTTCATGCGGTCGGCCGGTTTCATTCATCCCCTCGCGTCTGCAATTCCTTTTCTGCCGCTTCCAGCCGGCACACGTGCTGCGGATCCCGCCGGTATCGCTCCCAGACGGCCCGCTCGTGGTCACGATACGCCGTCAGCCGGTCGGTGAGCTCTCGGAAGTCAACCTGGTGCGCGTCAAACTCCGGCCCGTCCACGCACGCGAAGCGCTGCTTGCCGCCGACCGTCACGCGGCATCCGCCGCACATGCCCGTACCGTCCACCATAATCGGGTTCAGCGACGCGATGGTCCGGATGCCTCGCTCGCGAGTCACTTCCGCCACCGCACGCATCATGGGCACCGGGCCGGCCGTCAGCACCATGTCGATCGGAGGGGCGGCCTCGCGAATGAGACTCTCGAGCTTCCCGGTAACGAAGCCGTGATACCCGTAGCTGCCGTCGTCCGTGCAGGGGTGAACGGCGTCGCAGATGGCCGCAAGCTCCTTTTCCAGAATCACATACGGCTTGCTTCGCCCGCCGATGACGGCGGTGAGTCGATTGCCCATCGCCTTGAGGGCGCCGGCCTGCGGATAGATGACGGCCGTTCCCACCCCGCCGCCGACCAGCACGACGTGCCCGAACTTCTCGATCTCCGTCGGCTTGCCCAGCGGGCCGGCGACGTCCAGCAGGCTTTCGCCCGTGCGGAGCGAGCACAGCCGCTCCGTGGTGGCGCCGACGATCTGCACGACCAGGGTGATCGTGCCGGCCTTCGCGTCGGAATCGGCAATCGTCAGCGGGATGCGTTCGCCGTTGTCCTCGCAGCGGACAATGACGAAGTGGCCGGGCTTGTGGTGAGAGGCCACGCGCGGCGCGTGAACGACGAGCTTGCGGACCTTGGGGGCCAGCCACTGTGCTTCATGGATAGGGAACATGGCCGCGTGGGTCTCCGTGCCGGATGGCATTGCGACCAGGCACCCGGCCCGGCCGTTCGAATCCGCCGAATCACATCAGAATACCTGAGCCCGCCGCCGCCCTCAACCCGTCGTAGGATCCGCCCCGTCACGCCGATCCCGCTCACCGTGCCCGTATCTGTGCTCCAAAGCCCGCGTCATGCTAAGTATCCACTCCC
>CAZBFW010000425.1:4076-4464 GCA_964491135.1 uncultured Phycisphaeraceae bacterium
ACAAGCTTGCGGACCTTGGGGGCGAGCCACTCCGCCTTATGAATAGGGAACATGACCGAATGGGTCTCCATGCTGGATGCCAGCCCGACCAATCGTCCGGCCCGGCCGTTCGGATTCGCCGAACTCCACCAGAATACCGGAGTCGGCATCCGCCCTCAACCCGTCGTAGGACGCACCCTACCACGGGAACCGGTCCTGGAATCGGTAGTAGTACGTTCCGATTGCCCGCATGGCGGCGATTTGGGCATACACGCGTACGCCGATGAGGATGGCAGTGAGGAGGAGACCGGACGTCTGGGCATGATACAGCCGCACGCCGACGTAGCCCAGCAACGCCGCGCTTCCATAGACGATCAGAACCGTGCATACGTAGGCCGGGAACGTTTTC
>CAZBFW010000426.1:0-4454 GCA_964491135.1 uncultured Phycisphaeraceae bacterium
TACACCCTATCCTACACTCTTTCCCTACACGACGCTCTTCCGATCTGAACCTCCCGGCGCTGGCCGACCCGCCGTTTGTCGGCGTAAACGCCGGGGCCCCGATCAGCGGATCAACCATCCTGTTCACCAACGCGGTGGCGGCCGACATTGCGGCCTCCGGCTGCCGGTTCGTCCGCATCAACTTCATCGATGCCCTGCCCGGCTGGGACGCGACTCGCCTGGCCAAGTATGACCAGATCATCGCCAACGCCCGAAACAACAACCTGGAAGTACTGGCCATCTTCTCGAACGAGACCGTGGCCGGCTACAGCCAGGCCCAGTGGAACGAGAACTACAACACCACGGGCCTGAACGGATACATCACGCAATACGCGTCCGTCGCGTACATGCTCATCAACCGCTACAAGGACGATGTCAAGCTCTACGAGCTGTGGAACGAACCGAGTTGCTGGTCGCAGGATCCGAACATCGACCCGCTCAACCCCGGCTGCTCGTACATCTGGCCGCGCATCTTCGCGAACCTGATGGCCGAAACGTACAAGGAGTGCATCGAGCAGGGTGGGGCGGATTTCTTCAGCGCAAACGGCGTTTCCTTGGTCAGCGGCGGGCTGTTCGCCCACGACATCGGGGGCAGTAACCCCGGATCGGCCACCGTTTATGCCCACGATACGTATCTGCAGACGGACATCTGGGACGATTTTGAGGCGGACCCGCTGAACCCGACCGGCCGGCGGTACCCGTGGGATTACTTCGGCTATCACTTCTACATTCAGCAGGGCAGCGCGGTCAGCACGTCGGAGCTGGCGAAGTACTTTAACAACGTCAGCGTCAGCGTGTACCAGCGCGGCATCCACCAGGAGCAGCTTCTCCGCGGAGACAGCTCGGAAATCCTGGTCACCGAGTTCGGCTGGACGACCGAAGGCGTGGGCGACCAGGGCAAGGCGGACAACCTGACCACGTCCTTCAACTGGATGCGCACCCAGAGCTACATCGCCGCCGGCATGTGGTACCAATACAACAGCGGCGACCCCAATGGCGACTGGGGCCTGACCCGCGGCATCGGCAACTACATGCCCGCGTGGTACGCCTTTGCCGCCCAGTGCGGCGTGGCCGGCCCGCCCTCGGCGGCCTTCTCGGCCGGCCCTCTCGTGGGAGTGGCTCCGCTGACCGTGAACTTCACCGATGAGTCGATGGGCACGATCGACACCTATGCCTGGACCTTCGGCGATACCGGCACCAGCGCGCTGGAGAATCCCTCGCACGTCTACAACACTCCCGGAAAGTACACGGTCGGGCTCACCGTCACCGGCCCCGGAGGCAGTGATACCGAGACCAAGAGCGAGTACATCACCGTCAAGGCCGTTCAGGCAGACTTTACGGGCAGCCCCACGGCCGGCGTTCTGCCGCTGACCGTCCAGTTCACCAGCACGTCGGCCGGCCCGGTGGCCTCGTATCTGTGGAGCTTCGGCGACGGCCAGACCAGCCCCGCCGCCAACCCCTCGCATGAGTACACGCAGGCCGGCACATACACCGTCAGCCTGACGGTGACCGGCGGCGGGAGCTCTGATACGAAGACGCGCGTGGATTACATTGCGGTGAGCCCCAACCGATACGACCTGAACGCGGACGACCGGATCGACCTGGTCGACTTCGCGATTTTCGCGGCGTGCTATTCCGGGCTCGGCGGCAGTCCGCCCGCGGGCTGCGAGGCTCCGCCGACGAGCCCGGCCCCGGTGGAGGTGCTCGGCAGCCTGAGCAGCCAGTCGATGGCCGTTCTCCAGAGCGAGCTCTCCGGCACGGACCTGCTGCAGGGGCGGATCGGCGCTCTCGAGGCCGGCGGGTTTCACTCCGCGACACCCGGCGGTGTGCCGGGGGGACTGGCCGACCTGACGGACGGCGTGGTGGGAGTGGCCGAGGAAGCGGTGCTGTTGGATTTCCCGGGCAACACGGACCCCGCCAATCGGGCCTTGCAGGTGCGTTACGACTTCGATCCGCCGCGGCACCTGGACCAGGTCAAGGTGTTCTCGGCCAATCCCTTTGGCAGGGTCTTTCAGAACTACGACGTGGAGTATTCCCAGCCGAACGATGCGACCTACCAGTCACTGGCCGCCAAGGCCCGGGCGGGGAACTACGGTGATTCGAACCCGAGCATCTACACGTATTCGCGGACCACGATTCGCAGCAGCGCTTCCGACCCGATCGCCGTGAGTGTGGACAGCCTGCGTTTCACGTTCTACCCGGTGTCGGGCACGGACAACGGTTTTCGCGACCCGTTTGACCCCGGCGAGCCGGGCGACCAGGACGGGTACGCCGAGGCGTTCGAGTCGAGCGTGATCAAGGAAATCGACGTGTACGAATACACCGGCCCGCTGACCGGCAACATCGCCGACTTCACCGGCGACGACGCGGTGGACACGGCGGATTACCTGCTGTTCGAGGCGGCGCTGCTCGGGCCGTCGTAGCCGCCTGGGGGACCGTCACTGCTGTGGGACCGTCCCGGCGCGCCGGGATTCCAGCCGGTCTTGATCGCCGAGCAACCACGGAGGCTCTATGAACTCATCGAGCGTAGACAACCGGCGGCTGGACTCGCGGGGGTGCCATGCCCGTAGGCTTCAGCCTCGGGCATGTTCGGATCCCCGGGCGTCAGACGCGTTCCGCCATGCCCGATCCGCCTTCGGCGGAAACGGGCATGCCACCCAGCCATCGACGGAACGGGCATGCCACCCGGTGATCTGGGCCGTGGTCTTCCTTCTTCTGGCCGGCTGCCTGCCCGCCGCGGCCCAGACGAACTATGCGGAGCACTTCGCCATCAACATCGGCGCGCCCGTCTGGCAGAGCAACGTGACGTTCACGGAAGCGGTGGCCGCCGACCTGGAGGCCCTCGGCGTGCGCTGGATTCGCATGGAGTTCATCCGCGACACCGGCGGCGACTACATTGACTATGCCGACTACGACGAAATCGTGAACCGCGCCAACGCACACGGGCTACAGGTGCTTGGGCTGATCGACTACTCCTCCAAGGCTTTCTCGCAGCAGAGCGACTGGGGGAACGACGCATGGCAAGACTCCTTCCGCGACCGGGCCGTGGAGATTGTCAACCACTACAAAGCCTTCCCCTCCGGCCCCATTCGATTCTGGGAGGTCTGGAACGAACCGGACTCCATGGGGTCCATTTCCGCCGCGAAATTCGGCCGGTTGCTGGCCATCACCTATCCGGCCATCAAGACCGCCGACCCGCACGCCACCGTCATCTCGGGCGGGCTGACCGGCTGCTCCACACCCGCGTCCACGTATCTGCGCGACACGTACAACTCCTCGTCGTTTTCCAGTTACAAGAGCAGCCACGGCATTTATCCGTTCGATATACTCGGCCTCCACCCGTATCACTGGACGGCCGACCCGAACAGCTACCTGGCCAGCGGCCTGAACGCCACCTGGGGCGTCCGCTGGCGGATGAACCATTTTGATGACGGCTACAAGCGCATCTGGTTCACGGAGTACGGCTGGAACACGTCCGGCACTGCGCCGTCCAGCATCAACCCCGGCGGCAGCCAGGCCACCAACGAAGCGCTGCAGGCCACGTACCTCGACCACGCGTACGCCATTGCCCAACCACTGACGTATCCTTCCGCGCCGGAGTACGGCCCTTACGTCGAGAAGACGTTCCTGTTCTGCTACAAGGATTTCAACATCGGGACCGAGGAGTGGTTCGGCGTCGTGAGCATCGGGGGTGCCCAGAAGCCGTCCTACTTCACGTACCAGGGATTGGCCCTGCCGGCCTTGCAGAACGCCGCCCGGACGGCCGCCGTCTCCGCCAGCGGCGAAGTGACCCCCAACGAAACGGCCGATCGGGCCTGTGACGGCACGCCGTTCACCAAGTGGGCGTCCACCAGCGCGGTGGACGATCATACGCTCACGCTGGACCTGCGGCGGCGGTATCTGGTGAGTGAGATCCGCGTCATCCACGCCGAGATGGGGCACGAGCCCAAGTACCTGAACACGGAGGCCTTCGTCATCCAGAGCAGCCCGGACGGCCTGGACCCCTGGACGACGGAATTCTCCGTCGCCAACACGAATCGGGAGCCGCTGAACATCATGACCTTCGCCGCGCCGAAGGAAGTGCGATGGGTCCGCCTGCACATCACGAACGCCAGCTATGCGGACGGCTGCGCCCGCATCCCCGAGTTCGAGGTGTGGGGAGTCCCCATCGAAGACCCGCCCCCGCCGCCCAATCCGGCCGATCTGGACGGTGACGGCGATGCCGACCTGGCGGACTTCGCCATCTTCGCCCGCTGCTATACGAGCGAGGCGGAACCGCCCGACGGCTGCGCCGCGCTGCCGGACTTGGAATCCGCCTGGGAATCCGCCGCTACGGTCGAGGGCCTCTCACAGGCCATCTCAGCCGACGACGTGCTGGCGGGCATGATCGGTGTGGCGGAATCCGGCGGCTTCCA
>CAZBFW010000427.1:0-403 GCA_964491135.1 uncultured Phycisphaeraceae bacterium
TACCAGGCGAGTCTCCCCGAGTTATCTCTGGCGTCGACATCCACGAACCCGACGCCAGCCGGAGCGAGCCGCGCGGAGCCCGGCGCCGTCACGGTTCGACCACGAAACGGACTCTGGCAACGAGTATCGTCTGGTCTCTGCTCCAGATGTCGAATGCGTAGTCGCCCGGATCCAGATCCGGCGGTATCGTGAGCATGATGAAGTCGTTCGGCCATTCTGATCCTGTGCCCACGACTTCATCGTGGAACATGGCGACCGCGTTCTGCAGGCCGAAGAATGGCGAGTACAGATTCAGCTCGGTTCCAGGCCTGAGCGTTCCCAAGAGAATCTGCACGGGTTCTCGTGGAAGCTTCGGCCCATCGGGGCCGAAGATGTCGGGCCTTGAAGGAGGATGGCCCTCGAG
>CAZBFW010000427.1:413-4449 GCA_964491135.1 uncultured Phycisphaeraceae bacterium
GCCCTCGTGAAGCGCCCACCTCACGATGAATGCTGCACCAATGGCTTCATGCCGGACCTCGATTTCCGAGAAACCGCGTCCGTCGATCATCGCGTAGTCACCCGTATCCCCGACTTTCTGAACCAGGATGGCCACGCCCTGCGCGTATGCCTGGAGTTCAGCAACCGGGAAAGTGCTGGCATGCACGACGGGGGGCCATTCCACGAGACCGTACCACTGCTGGTTCAAATCCAGATCCACGATCTGTGAGCAGGGAATCCCGTCCGCCGGAACCACGCAGACGCGCAGGGACTCGGTGTCCAGGGGAAGATCTCCATAGTCGCAAGCCGCGTCGTCGGAGGCGGGACGCAGCTCGCACAAGCCCGTCGCGGGATTGCATGCCGCGACCTGGCAGACGTCATCCGGTTGGGGGCAATAGACCGGCGTGCCCGCGCAGATCCCGTTTGAGCAAACATCGTCCCGCGTACACAAGTCGCCGTCATCGCACGCACTGAACTCCACGCAGCCACCGTTGCTCTCCCAGACCCGTTCGGTCCCCGCCATACAACCCGTGAAACAAAACATCGCAACGATGGAAGGGCAGACAGCCCGGCGTGCAAGACGCATCGTGTGAGCCGGGACGCAGGCGGCCACCGGTGGCCGAGCCCGGAACGATGAGCAGACTTTCCGTCCCTCCGGGCGACGTGCATCTTGGATTTCTGTCGGGTTTCTCATGTTCTTCACCCTGCTGCCACACCTGGCCGCAAATTTCATCCTGGTCCAAACCACACCTCATGCCGGCAACGTCGCTCCGTCTTTCGATCAGTCATCGGGCTTCAGGCCGAAAAGCGTGTCTGCCTCCTCGCACAAGATCGCGGTCGTCGGGTCTGGCCCGGCTTCACCTGCGTGGATCAGATCAACCGCGCGCTGATAGGAAACCGCCGCCGCATCCCGATCGCCCCGCGAGAACTGGACCATTGCAAGCACAAGAAAGTCCTCGGGCCAGTCTTCGTCGGTCTCGACCGACCTGGTTGCGGCCTCGAGGGCATTCTGGAAATCGCCGTGCCGATAGTGCGCCAGAGCCAGGGTCCCCTGAAGGCCCGGTTCCGAGGGCGAAATCTCGTTTGCCTGGAGGGCGAGTTCCAGGCCTCGCTCCGCGTTCCGCCCGGCGGACTCGGGCGCTGCAAGGTACGCCCAGGCCAGTCTGTTGATGGCCTCGGCACTGTCAGGATCCCTCCGGACCGCCTCCTCCAGGAACTCCAGAGCCACGCTCCATCTGCCCAGCAGCCTCGCGACGTCTCCCGCGTGCAGGGGCCATCTTCCGTTTGCCGGCTCCATACCCGCCGCCCGCCTGTACAAGGTCAGGGCCTCTTCGTACTCGCCGGCCTGCTCGTGCAGCCAAGCCAGGTTGGCTACAGGCCGTATGTTGTCCGGCTCCAGCTTCGCCGCTCTTTCGTACGCCCGCCGCGCCGCGGGCCAGTCTTCCATGCGCTGATGCAGCCACCCCAGGTTGTACCAGGCGCTGAAGAACCGCGGCTCGAGATTGACGGCCCGCTCGTAGTGTTGCGCCGCCTCTTGGTACCGGCCAAGCCCCGTGCACGCGATCCCCGTGTTGTACGCGGCGCGGGCGTCATTCGGCCGCAAGGAGAGGGCCCGCAGCGCGTCGACAAGCATGTCGCCGAACGCCTCGGTCTCGTAGGAACAGTTGGCCCGCATCATCAAGGCATCGAAGTGACCCGGTTCCGCGTCGATCGCCCGCGAGAGGAGCTCAATCCTCCTCTGCACATCGTCTGCCGTCAGGGCCATGAGGTAGCACCCATCTGCCGAGGACAGACCCAATCGTTGAGCCGCTTGGGCGTGTTCTGTCGCCCTGCCGGGTTCTCTATCCTGCAGAATCTCAGCGAGGTATGCGTGGGCGGCACCCGTTTCGGGAAAGTCGGCCAGGATGCCCTCCAGCTCTTCGATGGCCTTGTCGGTTCTTCCCTGTACGACCATCAGTCGGGTTCTGAGAATCCTGGCATCCATTCGCGCGGGGTTCAGACGCAGCGCATCGTTGAGCTTCTCCAATGCCGCCGCATATGCACCCTGGGAATACATCTGGTTGGCATCAAGATACAAGGCGCCCGCCTGCGCCTCACGCTCGCGCTCCGCATGTTGCAGGCCCCGCCGGTGGTGCCGCAAAAGAGTCACACTGAACGTGCCGATGACCATGACGAACAGGGCCGCGACGGCTACGGTGCGGCGGTGTCGGCGGAGCAGTTTGCCCATCAGGTACGACGCGGAATCCCGCTTCGCCTCGATGGGCTCATCTGCCAGGTAATGCGCGATGTCGCGGGCGGCATCGCCGGCGCTCTGGTAGCGACGCTCGCGCTCCTTGCAGAGCATCTTGAGAACGATCGTCTGCACTTCCTCATCGATAGGGCACTGACCGGGGCGGACACGCTTGGCCGAGCGCTGCCTGACCCCGGAGTCGCTCTTCCATTGCCGAGTCGGCGGCGTCGGCGGCGTCTCGACGATATGCCGGAGTACGTCCGCCATCTGCCCGACCACCGGGTACGGGTAATGGCCCGTCAGCACCTCGTAGAGGACGACCCCGAGGGCATACACATCGGTGCGGATGTCAATCTCGTCCGGGTTCCCCAGCGCCTGCTCCGGAGACATGTACGGCAGGGTCCCCACAACCTGGCCCGTCCGCGAGATCAGCGTCTGCTCCGGACCTCCCACCAGCTTCGCCAGCCCGAAGTCCAGAATCTTCGCGTGACCCTCCGCATCCACCAGAATGTTGCTCGGCTTGAGGTCGCGGTGGATCACACCCTTCTGGTGGGCGTAGTGCACCACCTCGCAGACCTGCGCAAAGAGCTCCAGGACCTTTTCCAGCGTGAGATTCTTCTGCCGCGCGTACTGGTGCAGAGAAACGCCGCGGACATAGTCCATGACGCAGAACGGCAGGCCCTCCGCTGTCTTGCCGGAGTGGAACACGGAGACGATGTTCGGATGCTTGAGGCTGGCCGCCAGCTCGATCTCCCGCTCGAACCGCCGACGTGCCTTCTCCGAAGCATACGCCCCTTCCAGCAGGACCTTGATCGCCACCTTGCGCTTGGTGGATCGTTCATACGCCTCGTACACGACCCCCTGGCCGCCACGGTGAAGCTCGCGAACAATCCTGTAATCCTCCAGCCCGGAAAGCGCAGCCGCATTCGGATCCAGACCGCGCAGCGCGTCCGCCCCCGTGTCGTCACGGATGAAGCTGACGGGCTCTTCCTCCGGAAACGGGAGGAAATTGGCAGGCGCCTCCTGGCTGCGATCCAGCAGGGCCTCCACCTTCCGGCGAAGGGCTGCATCGCTGCCACACGCCTCGGCGAGCAGAGCGGCCCGCTCTTCCGCAGGGAGGGAGACGCATTGCTCGAAAATCCACCGGATCCTCTCTGAAGGTCGGGAAGTCATAGTCGCGCTACGCCCAGGTCCTTGACTTCACACCCCGACACCGGCTGCCGGAATTGTGGCTCGGTACCCTCCTGTCGCGCGGGCACAGACTCCATCGTGGAGGAACGACCGTCTGCCGCTGAGTCTGTGAACCCCCCCGCCGCTGAAGATCCCCGTTTCCTCCGGGCCGAACCGCCTCCGCCCTCTCGATGGCTCGGCGGCGCCAGGACTCCGCGTACACGGATTGAAGCGCGGAGCCAACCGGCTGCTTCACCAGCAACTGTGACATGTGCGGGCCGCCATTGTAATGGAAACCAAACGACAACGGCAGGGGTACAGTGCGACTGTATCGCGCCTCCGGGCTCCTCCCGCGCGGCCACCGAGGTCCGTAGCGCCAAATGCGGCGGTTTCAGCGGTCGCTATGAGACAGCCCAACGGGAGCGAAAGCGGCGGGGGCCGGCGTGGGCATGTGGAGCGCCAACGATTCTGGCCGAATCACCTGCAAAACGTGATCAGGGTGTGGCGGCGTGGCGCGATGCGGGCGGAGAATGGGAACAGGTGGCCGACTTCTTTGTCGGACCCGGCGCCACAAGCTTCACCCGGTCGTCGTGGCGGCGAATCCGGCCATTCGAGC
>CAZBFW010000428.1:0-4447 GCA_964491135.1 uncultured Phycisphaeraceae bacterium
CCTATCCTACACTCTTTCCCTACACGACGCTCTTCCGATCTCATGGCCCCGGCGGGCAGCATGGAGATGCTGGATAGCCTGATTTCGACCTTTGACCGGATGCCGCCCGTGCTTGCCGAGATCCGCCTGTTCCCGCTGGTCAACGCGGATGCGGAAGAGGTGGTTTCCAAGCTGGAGGATCTGTTCGAGGAGGGAGGCGCCGGCGCCAGCGATATTGACACGCAACTGACCGTCGGCAACCTGCAAACGCTGATTGCGGAGGGCAAGATCGGCCTGGGCACGAAGGTCCCCATGAAGTTCTCATCCGACCGCCGGACCAACACCGTGCTTGCCGCAGGTGCCGAAATCGACCTGCGAATGGTGGACCAGCTTGTACGCATGCTGGACGCGCCGGACGTGGATGAACGTGTACTCGAGATCTACGAAGCGAAGTACATCACGGCGGAAGAGATCGCCACGGCCCTGACGTCCTTCGCGGAGCAGGAGACCCAGCGGCTCCAGGACGTGGACGACGAGACCGCCGCCCAACGACGGGCGGAGCGGCACGTGACGGCCATCTCCGACGAGGGCAGCAACAGCGTCCTGCTGGGCGTCAGCCCGCGGTTCTACTCGCACTACATGACCATGATTTCGCAGATCGACCGGCCGCCGCCGCAGGTGATGATCCAGGTGCTGGTGGCCGAGGTGACCCTGACGGACACCGTGGGCGTGGGGTTTGAGTTTGCGGCCCAGAATCTGCGCTTTACGGAGAACGCGGTGGTCGGCCCCAACGACACCGTGCAGGGATCAGGTCACGATACGGTGGGCGGCACGGACCTGGGCGCGGCCTCCGTGGCCGGTTCGCTGGGCGGGTTCAGCTTCTCCATCACCGGCGAGGACTTCAACTTCCTGTTCAAGGCGCTGCAGTCCGACGGCATCGTGGAGATCCTGTCCCGGCCGACCATCTTCGTGGCGAACAACTCGGAGGCGAACATCCAGATCGGCGACCAGGTGCCGATCGTCCAGGGCACGTCCACGTCAGACTCCGGGCAGATTTCCTCGACGGTCACGTACCAGGACACCGGCATCATTCTGACCGTGACCCCGCACATCAACCCGGACGGCTACGTGAACCTGGAGATCGCGCCGGAGATTTCGCAGCTCAGCCCCTCGACCGTGCAGATTTCCGAGGGCTTCACCGCGCCCATCATCACGAAGCGCACGGCGGAGACGATCGTCACGGTGAAGGACGGCGAGACGGTGGTCATTGGCGGCCTGATCCAGACCAGCGAATCCCAGACGGAGACCAAGGTGCCCATCGTCGGCGATATCCCTCTGTTGGGCGCACTGTTCCGGGCCACCACGGTGGACTCGCGGCGCACGGAGCTGCTGATCGTGCTTACTGTGAACGTCTGCCGCACCGAGGATGACGCGTACGCCATCTCGACGAAAATGCGCGACCAGTCCGGCATCATTCCGGACCGCATCAAGCGCAATCCGCTCATGGAAGGCCTGCGGATCCTGGCGGAGGAGGATGTCGGTCTGCAGCCGTTGGACGCGCAGGGTCAACCCCTGACGCCCGGTCCGAAGGAGCCGTCCACGACGCCCCTGAAGGATCGCGACCTGTACGGCCCGAATCCGGACGTCTACGGCCCCAGTGTGCCGCAGCCGGCCCAGATCAGCCAGGCAACCGTGGAAGAGAAGAACGTCTATGGACCCGTTCTGGTGAGCCACGAGAATCCGTAGCCCGCGCACAGACGCGGCCGGCGTTGGCGGGCTCTGCCCCGCGGACCCGTGCCTGCGGGACAATCGAACTATGCGGAACAACCCATCCAATGCACGAATCGCGATTGCCGCAGCCGGGCGGTGGGCCGCACTGCTGCTGATCGCCGCCTTTGCGGGCTGCTTGGAGCCGGGCCGCGCTGGACTGGGCGACCTGGACCAGAGCGAGGCTCGACGGCTGCCGGGCTATTCCTCCGACCCGGTTATGAAGGTCATCTGCCTTTTCCGGCCGGAGCCGGCGTGTTTCCGGAGCTTCGATGCCGAGGGGGACCCCAATCCGGAGGGGTTCGCCTTCACCCTGTATCTCCAGTCCGCACGAACCGAAAAGGGAATTCACCCGGAGGGCACCATCCAGGTTAAGATGTATCGGCTGGAGCCGACGGCCCAGGGCATCGTGACGCGTAACCTGGTCTATGAGTCCAGGCCGGTGCCGGCGCACACGCTGCCGTACTCCACCCAGCGAACGGCGCTCGGGTGGGGGTACGCCCCTTCCTTTTACTGGGGGGACGCAGATGTACTGGGATACAAGGTTGAAGTCGTCGTCGAGTTCACCGGGACGGATGGCCGGGTGGTTCGCAGTCAGCCGCGAGGTCTCAAGGTTCCGTCCCGCAAGTCCTGAGCCGGGCAAGGCCGGCCGGCCGCGCCTGCCCGTGTTGCTTGCCTGCACGCTTGCGGCGACCGCCTGCCTCGGAACGGGCTGCGACCGCAAGCCGGGCCCCGCGTCCGCCAAGGCGTCCGCCACCGCGGAGGTCGCCCCCTCGCCACGCCCTGACCGCATTGTCACCCCGATCCAGACCGCCCGACACATGCGCGAGCTGTACGCACAATCGGCGGTGGATGCACTCGCCGTGTTCATTCAGCCCGATCAGCGAGAGGCCGTCCTGGCCCAACTGGCCGCGATTGAACGATTGACGACGGCCTACCGGAGCATGAACGAGTTGCTTCAGGAGCGGATCGGACCGGGGACGGCCAGCCTGGTGAACGCCGACGACCTCGCGAATCTGGCAGGCCTCTTTTCGCCCGATGTGGAAATCTTCGACGAGCGCATCGAAGGGGACTACGCGTGGGTGACGTACTCCGTGGCGGGCCGAATCCCGCTTGATGAAGCGGCGTTCGTACGTGGGGCCGGACGCTGGCGGCTCCGCACGGAACCCCCGGTCCCGGAACTCACGGAACAACTTGGTAAACTCGCGGACGTGGCAGACCGGGTGGCCATTCTGGTCCGCTCACGCGAGATGACGGTCCAGCAGGTGCAACACGAGCTGTCCATCCGGCAGGAACCCATCCTTCGCCGAATCGCGGAGATCGAGGCTCGTAATCAGCCGAACAACTGACCTGCGCCCCTCCAGCGGCCGTTTTCGCAATTCGCTCCTCGATGCCCTGCCTCAGCGTCGTCAGGCGTGTTGTTGTTGTGCCTCGTATGCCTTCAGCCACGCCATCTGGATGGCCTCCAGCCGGGCCTCGTTCGAAGCATCCGGAGGGTCGCGGAAGCCCGGCAGCGCGCAGACCCAGGCGTGCAGGTTCGTGAATCCGACCGACAACGGGTGAACCTGAGGCCGCGCCGCCAGCAGCAGCCGGCCGATGGATTCAGAATCGGTCCAGCCCAGCCGGAAACTCGCCCCGGGTCCCACGTCCGTCGCCCCCGCGTGGCCGCCCGACTCCTTCGCCAGGTTGCGGTTCCATGCCGGCACCTCCACCACAAGGTCGCACGTTCCGTCGGGAATGGCCTGACAGGCCAGCCGGCTGCGCGTGGTCAGCCCCGGCGCGTTGTCCAGCATGTCCTCTTCCTGCTCCGTGGCCGGGCGGAGGGACCGAAAGCCCTCTCTCACGATCACGTGGCAGGTGCAACAGGCACACACGCCGCCGCAAGCGTGGTCAATCTCTACGCCGTGGGCCAATGCGATGTCCAATAGGCTTCCCGGCAAGCCCGTCCGCCCGAAGGGGATTCGGTCCGGCTTCACGGCGACCGTTACCCCCATGGGCTCGAACCGGACGGTGAAGGTCCGGTCTGCCGGTCGATGATCCGATTTGTCAGTGGACGACATCATTCCAGGATGGCTGTGGCACCGACCCTCATTCCCGTGGGATCGGCTCTTCTCTTGTGGGACCGGCTCTTCGCTTGTGGGACCGGCTCTTCTCTTGTGGGACCGGCTCTTCTCTTGTGGGACCGGCTTTCCAGCCGGTCTTCCTTCCCTCGAGTTTCCAGTCTCCAGTCTCCAGTCTCCAGCAAGCCGGTCAACTGCCGCCGCCGGCCTGCTTCGCCTTCAGGTCCGCAACCGCCGCTCGGATGGCCTCTTCCGCCAGCACGCTGCAATGAACCTTGACCGGAGGCAACTGCAGCTCTTCCACGATGTCCGTGTTCTTCAAGGCCAGGGCCTCCTCCGGCGTCCGGCCCTTGAGCCACTCGGTGGCCACCGAACTGCTTGCGATCGCGCTGCCGCACCCGAAGGTTTTGAACTTCGCCTCGACAATCCGGCCGTCGTCTCCGACGCGAATTTGCAGTTTCAGCATGTCTCCGCACGCCGGCGAGCCCACCACGCCGGTGCCCACGTGCGGATCGTCGGCGTCCAGGGCCCCGACGTTTTGGGGATGTTCAAAGTGCTGCAGGACCTTCTCACTGTATGGCATTGCGTATCTCGAGATCGGAAGAGCGTCGTGTAGGGAAAGAGTGTAGGATAGGGTGTAG
>CAZBFW010000429.1:0-4443 GCA_964491135.1 uncultured Phycisphaeraceae bacterium
CCGTCCGCGTGCAGCCGCGTGGGGAACGCGACTTTCAGCAGGCTGCGTTCCTCGTTCCAATGCACGCGGAGTCGCAGCTCCGCAGCGGGCCAGTCACGATAGGCGACGGTGTGCAGAATGATGCGGCTCCGGCCGTGAGTCAGGACGGACTCGTGAATGGTTCGAATCGGACCGGATTCGACGACACGCGCGGGACCCACAGACTGAAACTGGCCGACGACATCCCGGTATTGCCAGACCTGACAACCCCAGGCATCGCCGGGATCGGCGACGACGAGCAGCCGAGGCAACGGGTCGCTCAGAATGCCCTTGTCATCGATCTGCGGCATGGACATCGGCGCCGGCGGTGCGGGTGGCGGGCCGGGCTCCACCTCAACGCGATAGTGCGCGCTGCCGACGGCCGGCAGATCATCGATGAAACAAACCTTCCGTCGCCAGCCGTTGAAGGGCAGCAGCGCCTCGGCCTGCTCCTCCTGGCAGGCCACTTCACGCCCGTCGAGGGAGAACAGGCGAACGTGCCAGGCGCCCGTCCATAGCGGCCGGTGATCCACCATGCATTCGAACTCCACGGGAACGCGAGAGGCTGCGGGGTTGGCATTCTGGACCACCACGGGCAGGGTCGGACTCGGGTCTTCGCCCGCTGCAATCGCCACGGCCGAACCCAGCCGGGCGCGGCGCAGGATCTCCGATCCATGTCCATAGAGGTCCAGGGCGTCCTGCTCGGCCGAGGCGGTGCAGCTGCCGGGCAGGATGTCGTGGAAATCGTTGAACAGATGGGCCCGCCAGGCTTCGTCGAGAACGTCCGCGGGGTAGGCGGCGTTCCGCGTCCACCAGGCGGCGGCGCAGAGGGCTTCCGCCTGCACGAGCTGCGCGGCCCCGCGGCGTCCGCGGCGCTTGATCCGGGACAAGGACGTGTAGCAGCCGGTGTTGACGCGCTGGAGGTCGCCCTCCACGATGGGTGCGACGGCGGCATCCTCTCGCAGGGCCTCATACAGACGCTCGGTCGTGCTGTGCTCAATGTCCACGCGTCCTTCGCTCGCGATGAAGCTGTCGATCCGGGCGAGGTCCTCGCGGGTGGCGCCGCCGCCGTGATCGCCCAGACCCCAGAACACGGGCACGTCGCGGTTGAGCCGCAGGGCCGTTTCCACGCCCTCGCAGAGGCGTTGCTCAATGTTGTCGCGCTCGGTGTGGTAGTAGCCGATGACGATCCGCAGCGCTGCCACCTCGGAGCCGTCCACGCCGCGCCAGCGATACAGGTCGGCCGGGAGGACCAGGTCCTCCGGCCCGGGACGCAGGTGGACGTACATCTTGTATCCGCACTGCCGCAGCACCTGGGGCAGGCCGCCGCCGTGGCCGAACGAGTCAAAGTTGCAGGCCACGCGCGGCCGAACACTGAAATGCTCCGCGAAGAATCGCCGCCCTTGAGCAACGTGCCGAATCAGTGATTCCAGGCCAGGCAGGTTCACGTCGGGCTGGAGGAACCAGCCGCCGGCGATGCACCAGCGGCCGGCGGCAACCAGGCGCTGGATTTCGCCAAACAGTGTCGGATCGTACTGGCGTACCCAGCGGTACAGGACCGCCTCATTATGGTTGAAGACGAACGTCGGATGCTCGTGCAGCAGTTGCACGGCGACCCCGAACGTGGACAGCGCCGTGGCACACCCTTCTTCCCACTGCCATTGCCAGACGGGGTCGAGATGGGCGTTGCAGATCAGGTGAACGGTTGGCTTGCTCATGCGCAGCTCCGCAGAGGCACTTGCCGCAGGCGGACCCTACGACGTCACAATCTCATACAGCTCGTGAGACGCGGCGGTTCCGCGCAGCACCACGGTCTCCCACGGGACGGCCTGCAGCCCGTCGGGAAGCTGATCGTGGACGGCACGGCTGATCAACAGCTCGCCCCGACGCGCCACTTGCTGGATTCGGGCCGCAAGGTTCACCGTGTCCCCCACCACCGTGTAGTTCGACCGGCGGATCGATCCGATGTGTCCGGCCGCGGCGGGGCCGGTGTGAACGCCGATGCCACAGGCCAGCGGCGGCTCGCCGCGAGCCGCGCGACGCTCGTTCAGCCGCTGCACGCGCTGCTTGATCGCCACGCCCGTCCGCACGGCCCGGGCCACGTGGTCCGGCTGCTCAAGCGGAACGGAAAAAACCGCCATGACCTCATCGCCCACGAATTTGTCGATGAACCCGTCGTGCTCGAAGATGGCGTCGGACACGTCGGTGAAGTACTCGTTGAGCATTCGGGCGATTTCCAGCGGCGAAAGGGTCGCGCTGGTTGCGGTGTAACCCCGGATGTCGCAGAAGAGCACGGTCACATCCCGCACGTGCGTCTCAAGGATGCTGCCGGGGTCCGCCTTGAGCGCGTCCAGCACGTTGTGGGAAACGCTCTGCCCGAACAACGTCTCAATGCGCCGGGCCCGCTCAGCCAGGCGGCGGGCGTTGGCGCTCATGACCACCCACTGCACGGCCAGGCCCGCCGCCATGGTCAGTGCCATGACCAGCAAGGGGCCGGCCAGCGGAAGCACCGCCGCCTGCCGAAAGGCCGCCACCGACAACAGGGTCCAGCCGCCCAGGAAGACAAGCACGCCCACGGTGACGTAGGCGGCCAGGATGACCGTCCCGTGCCGCAGCTCCCACCATCGCCGGGGGTTCCAGGCGAACCAGCCGGCCACCAGACCGAGACCGCCCACCAGGCCCGCGCGGGACCACGGACCGGTCGGCACGGACCGAAGGTGCCGGTCATCGAGAATCTGGGCGATCACTGACGCGTGATAGTACACGCCGGGCGTTAAGGTGCCGCCGAGCGGCAGTGTGAATGTGTCGGCGACGGAGCGAGACTCGCCCACCAGCACGACGGCGTCTTTCACCCAGGCCGGATCAAACGACCCGTTCACGACATCGGCCAGGGGCAGACGAACCCAGCCGCTGTCGCGGGTCGCGCGGAAGTCCACCCATTCACCGGCGCGAAGGCGGTGCGGGCCGACGCAGGCGCCGTCCGAATCCAGCCGGACCGTTTCGCCCGCCTGATCCTCCGGAACGGCGTACCAGGCGACGACCAGCGGAAAATGAGGCACCTGGACCAGCGTGCCGTCGGGCTCGGGCACGGTCAGATGGAGCGTCGGAGGCAAACGCCGCAAGACGCCGTCGGCATCCTCGCTGACGTTGATCACGCCTTCGTCGGCCCCCGCTTCGCGGAATCGAGCTGCCGGTCGCTTGACGCCGCCGTCGGTGTGGGCGACGGCGAGAACGACGGGGGTGGTCGCATCCGCCATGGATTGCGCCACGAGGGCATCCGTGGCCGGATCGCCTTCCCCGTCGAGGATGACATCCAGCCCGATCACCGCGGCTTCCGCGCGGGAGAGGTTCTTGATCGCGGCGGGCAGAAACCGGCGCAGTTGGAACATTCGGTCGCCGGCCGACAGCGACCCGCGGCTGGCCCGATCCATCTCCACGATCACGATGTCCTGCCGGGGCTCCCACGTCCCGCGCAGGCGGAACCGCCAATCCAGGCTTTCGTTTTCGAGCCGATCAAGGGCGCCGGACCGATCCAGCGCAGCGCCCCCCGCCGCCAGCGCGACCGGCAGAAGCCAGCCGATCAGGCGACTCTGCCGCGCGGAAAGCACTGGACGATCCTGGAGGGAATGTGCCGGATGGTCTGGTTCGGACCGGTTCACGGAATCGCCCGGGCGACCTGCGTTTCGTCTTCCGCGGTGGGTCCACGACCTTCGATGCCCGCGGCGGCCGAATCCACCACGACGACCACGCGACCGCTGCGCAACAGGCTCGCACCTTCCGGCGTCTGCCGCAAGGCCTCGGCATCTTCGGCCGTCAGCACGATCTGCGTGCCAGAGGCGGCGCCGGCGTCCGCCGCCTTCACCACGATCCGCTTGCGCTGGCGTTTGGCGGAGGCGTCTGGTGTGCCCGGTTGGGTGGCGGGGGCAGAAGTCGGTCGGCTCGCGGCGCGCGCCGGCGTCGAATCGACCGGCTGGCAGGAGGCCAGCCGCGGCTGAAGGGCCGGCTCGTCGAACATGGCGGAGAGCTCCCGGAAGGTCAGCCGCGATTCGACGTAGCGGACGACGGGTCCGCGATCACGGCCATCGCCGGCGATTCGGGACACGTCGTGAATGATGCTTCCTTGCTCGTCGGTCACGATCGGGAAAAGACAGGGGACGGTTTTCCGACCGCGGGCGTCGATGATCAGCACACTGTCGGAGACGTCCACGTTCTCCGCGATGAGAGGGAGCCGGTTGGCACGTCGAGCCGCCACGCTCCGCTGCTTCTCATAGAATACGGTGGCGACCCCTTTGGCCCCCCAGAACGGCACACGAAGAATCACGCGGGCGCGCGGCGGCGTCTCGTGGGGAAACCATTCGGAGTCTTTCACTTGGTGTCCGCGGATCACGCCCTGGATCTTCACGTGTGCGTCGCCCGCACCACCGA
>CAZBFW010000430.1:0-4442 GCA_964491135.1 uncultured Phycisphaeraceae bacterium
AATCTTCCGTTCCTCCGCGGAGAGCGGGCCGGGGTGCTCGAACACTTCCTCCAGCGGCCACAACGCGACGTCCATGAACAAGGCAGCCAGGCCGAGCGGAGTCAGATTGACTGGGAAGCGGGCGCGGGTGAAGCTACGCAGGTTGCTCCGCCGGGCGAGGTCGTGCTGGGCGAGGCCGCGAACGGCGTTGCCCACAACCAGGCTCAGGTAGAAGACATTGGCCGGGTGCTCGATGAGGTAGCTGCCCTCTTTGCCCGGCGGGATGACCATGGCGGCGGCGTCCGGGTGCTGTTGCAGATACTGCGTGATGTACGTGAGGGCCTCGTGCACGCCGCGCAGCGACATGCCTCGCAGGGACATGCGGGAGGCGAACTTCTCCCGGACGCCGGACAAGGCGTCGACCAGCTTCTCCCGGGCGGCCAGGGCTACCGTGCTGTCCCGGGAGTCGTCCTGGAATCGGGCCCACTCATCCAGCACAGGGTCCAGAATGTAAACGGTTGCCCGCGGGTATCGCTTGCGCAGGTTGTCGATCTCGACCGGATTGAGCACTCTGCCCGCGGGCAGCAGCACGCGACGATCGCAGATGACCGGCTTGGCCAGCCGCATGCCGGCTTCGAGCTCATCGGGTTGCAGGTAGAGCGGCATCCACAATCCCCGCAGACACGCGCGGCGCGGCCGCTGCGTGCAGGGTCGCCGGGCGGCAACACCCCGGCCGACTTGCGCGCCGGGGCCGCTGCTTTCCCTATCGGGAAATCCGTTGGACAGGACGATTAGGGCAGAGCGGGGCCGATAATGCGAAAGGAGGGATCGAGGGATCAAGGGAGGCGGCGCGGCCAAGCGAGATGCCGGGCTGCCCAGGGTCACGCCAAACGGGCGCCGGCGGGAACGGCCGCCCTGATCCCCAAAGCCCGGCTGGAATCCGGGCGTGCCAGGGCGGTCCAACAGGCAATGAGGCCGGACCGAATGAAGGATGACAAGGCAGAGATGACGAGTGCCAACGCCGGCACACCGTGCGCGATCGCTTCCCGCCCCACGCGAAGCGAACATTGGGATTCGTCCGGCGGGCCTTCCGCCTGCAGTCCACGGCCGACCGCCGATCCCTTCTGTTGCCTCTGTTGACATCCGGCCCCGGAGGCGTACTGTCCGTCATTCCAGGCCGGTCGAGCTGTGGCCGGCTGTGCAGGCGGCTTACCTTGAAGGGAGAACAGGCATGGGGCGTTCGATTTGCACAGGCGTGGGGCTGCTGGTTCTGTCCGTTGCGGCCGCACGGATCGCGGTCGCGGAAGAGCCCAAGGACGCCCGGCCGAACATCATCTTCATCATGGCGGACGACCACGGGGCCCAGGCCATCAGCGCCTACGGCAGCCGGGTGAACCAGACGCCGCAGATCGACCGCCTGGCCAAAGAGGGCGTGCGATTCGCCAACTGCTTTTGCACGAACAGCATCTGCGCCCCCAGCCGGGCGGTGATCCTGACGGGCAAGCACAGCCACATCAACGGCCAGAAGACCAACGCGGAGACCTTTGACGGCGCCCAGCAGACCTTCCCGAAGCTTCTGCAGAAGGCCGGCTACCAGACGGCCCTCATCGGCAAATGGCACCTCAAGAGCGACCCCACCGGCTTTGACCACTGGGAGATCCTCGTCGGCCAGGGACCGTACTACAACCCGACGATGATCCGCAACGGTGAGAAGGTGGACCACCCCGGCTACACCACCGACATCATCACCGACCTTTCCCTCGAGTGGCTGGAGAAGGCCCGTACGGCCGGCAAGCCGTTCATGCTCATGTCGCAGCACAAGGCACCCCACCGCAGTTGGCAGCCGGCCCCGAAGTTTCTGAAGCTCTACGATGATGCGAGCATCCCGGAACCGGAAACGCTGTTCGACGACTGGGCCGGGCGCGGCACGGCCGCCAAGATGCAGGAGATGACCATCGAGCGGCACCTCACGAAGCTCGACCTGAAGCTCACCACGCCGAAGGGCCTGACCGAAGAGCAGCTCGTGCCGTGGAACGCCTATTACGATCCGATCAACAAGGCATTCGAGGAGGCGAACCTCTCCGGGAAGGAGCTGGTGAAGTGGAAGTACCAGCGCTATGCGAAGGACTACCTTCGCTGCGTGGCCTCCGTTGACGAGAACGTCGGCCGCCTGCTGGACTACCTGGACAAGACGGGCCTGGCCCGCAACACGGTCGTCATCTACACGTCGGACCAGGGCTGGTACCTCGGCGAGCACGGCTGGTTCGACAAACGCTTCATGTACGAGGAGTCGTTCCGCATGCCGCTGCTGGTGCGCTGGCCGGCCGCGATCCAGCCCGGCACCGTCAACGACGACCTCTGCCAGAACCTGGACTTCGCGGCAACCTTTCTCGATCTGGCCGGCGTGCCCGTACCGTCCGACATGCAGGGCCGCAGTCTGGTTCCGGTCTTGAAGGGCCGGACGCCGCCGGACTGGCGCACGTCCGTGTATTACCACTACTACGAGTATCCGGCCGAGCACGCCGTGAATCGACACGAAGGCGTTCGCACGCCCCACCACAAGCTCATCCACTTCTATCAACTGGACGAGTGGGAGCTGTACGACCTGGTCAAAGACCCGGATGAGTTGAAGAACGTCTACAGCGACCCGGCTTACGCGGACGTGGTGACGAAGCTCAAATCGGAACTGGCCCGCCTGCGCCGCGAATACCGCGTGACCGATTGATCGACGACCCGGCCCCCTGCCGCGTTCCGACGCAAGCGGCGGCCGATGCGGCCCGATCGTCTCCGATCCGGGGCGCAAAGTACGATTGAAGCTTGATTCTTCTCGGTCGCGCTCTGGAGTTCCCGGCTCTGCCCGGCTAGAATGCCCGCGTTCGGGCTGACGTTTTGCCACCAGACAGACAGAAGCTGTGTACCGCTCTGCACCGTGCAGGTTTGCGCGAGCGGAAGCGGCGGCAACGAATTCTCGGGGAATGCTGCACCTCGGAATGGGTTGAACGGAAGCGCATCGAACACTTGCGGCCCTGCGTCCGGAGGCGCGGCCGTCGGGGCGCACGAATGCGTCCGGCGGCGAGAACAGCGCACGCGGCCGACGGGGCAATGCGCCGGAGTACCCGGGTCGGGCTTCGCAGAGCCGTGCTCGCCGCGCGTGGGGTGAGCGATTCGGTTCTCTTGGGGGAAGTACGCCGTCTTCCGCGGCGCGGAAGCGGCCGGCAGGAGTATGGACAATGGAGGAGGCGCGGGCAAGGGACACCAGCAGGCTCCACGTATTGGGTTCTTCATCAAACGGCTGCAAATGCCCGGCGGGCGGCCCGCCCATTCGGGGTGTCATTCTCGCAGGCGTGCACAGTTGGGCGGAAGACCCGCTCGACCGGGTCCTGGCCCGACCACTCTGGCCTGTGATGGCCCGGCCTGTCGTGCACTACGCACTGGACTGGCTGACGGGCGCGGGCATCTCATGCGTCACCGTGTGTGGAAACGGCGACACGGACGCACTCCGCACGGCGGTCACCGGGAGCACCGTGCCGGCATGCTCGATCCAGTTCAGCGAGGATCGGATTCCGCGCGGACCGGCGGGCTGCGCGCGGGATGCGGCGGTCACCTGCGAGGCGTCCACGCTTGTGCTGGCCTACGGAACCGTGATCCCGCGTCTGGACCTGGAGGCCATGCTGGCGGCGCACAAACACAGCGGTGCGGCCATGACGGTGGCCCTGCGCGGCCCGGCGGACTCCGGATCAAACGGGACGGCCGCCACGCCCGCCGGCGTGTACGTACTCTCCCGGCGAGTCCTGGAGGAGGTGTCCTCGCAGGGCTATCACGACCTGAAGGAAGCGCTGATTCCCCGTCTGCACCGTCGCGGGGAACGGGTGGCCGCCTATCCCGTTCCGGCCGGCAGTGTGATCCCCGTGTACGACACGGCGTCGTACCTGCGGGCGAACCGACAACTGCTGCACGACCTCGTCGCGGCGGACCCCGTCGCGTGCGGGTTCCGTCGATCCGGCGACGCGCTTGTCGCGGCGTCAGCCCATGTGGCTCCGGACGCCCGCCTGTTGGGTCCGGTGCTGATCAGCGGCGGCGCCCGTGTCGGCGCTGGCGCCCTGATCGTGGGGCCGGCCATCATCGGCGCGGATTGCACTGTGGGATCGAATGCGGTGATCACCCGGTCGGTCATCTGGAATCATGTACGTGTGGCGGACCGCGCGGTGGTTGACGGATGCGTTCTGACGGACGCGGCCGAGGTGGAATCGGAGGCGATCGCGCGGCGGGCGGTGCGGCGGGGAGCCGGCCCGCGACGACGGAGCGGTTCGATCCGGCTCGGTCGATTCATACGGCGCCGGATCCATACAGGAAGCGAGCGCCGAAGGCCATAAGGCCCTCAGCGCTCGCCCGGGGAGTCGGATTCGATCGAGCAGATCAGATCGGAAGAGCACACGTCTGAACTCCAGTCACCGCTCATTATC
>CAZBFW010000431.1:0-4433 GCA_964491135.1 uncultured Phycisphaeraceae bacterium
TGAGCCCCATACCGATGCGCAGCGCCGACGGCCTGGAGGCGGACCACGCATTGCCCGGCACGCGCCCGGCGGCATCGGCTGAACGAAAGGAGCCGACGGCCGTGCGGCGCGGAGTTCCCGGAACGGAATTGCCCGCTCCCGCCGGTCGGAGCTGAAGGCGAGCGGCCGGAAGGAGACGCAGTCGTTCCGGCGCTTCGTGGATGCGATGGACGCTCCAGAGGGAAGGGGGGGCGCAGAGATTCAGATGTTGTCGCCGCGGAAGAAGGCGGCGGCCATGCGGTCGGCCATGGGCTGGTTGGAGAAGACCAGGGGCACCAGGAACTGCATGTCGGTATTGGGTGAGCGCAGATACTCCGCCATCTCCAGTCGCCATCGCGTGTCGAACGTCATCAGCTTGTCCTGCGATTGCCGGCTTTTGAGGGCGGTGGTCACCACCTTGGCCGCGATGGAGGCGGACCACATGGCGGGCACAACCCCTTCGTTCGAGATGGCGGCCACGAACCCGCCGGCCTCGCCGATAAGCAGGGCGTGCTTGCCGACGTGCGTTTCCATCTCCAGGGCGTTCAGGGGCGGCGGGATCACGAACATGCGATCGGGTTGCGGGTCCAACCCGGCCGGAATGCGCTCCCGTTCCGCAAGGGTCTGGCAGAGGCGTGTCAGCCGCGAGATGGCGTCCGTCCGGGTGCCCGGCACGCTTACCGCTACGGTGAGCTGGCCTGCCGCAGACAGTGCCAGCCCGTAGCCGCCGTCGCGCGTCAGGCCCAGGATGACGTCCACCTTCCCTTTGTCTCGGGACGGTGGTGCGCTCGTGGACGCGCAGAAGTAGGCCGCCCAGCAGCGCCCGGTTGTGGCGGTCAGGCCGATCCGTCCGGCCAAGGCAGAGGAACGACCGTTGGCGAGCAGAAGGATCCGCCCCTGGATCGGGTCTCGGTCCCGGAACCGGGCCTCCACGTTCTTCTCGCGGAGGCTGACCTCTGCGACCGTGGCGCCGTGTGTCACCTTGGCTCCGGCGGACGCGGCCGACTCGATCAGGGCATTCTCAAACGCGGCGCGATCGATGAAGTAGCCGGGAGTCTCCCGCGTCGCGGGAGTGGCGGATTTGGCCAGGTCCGCGCTGAGAAACGTGATGTCCGCGATGGGGCGGTTCAGTGTCTCTCGGGACGCGCCGAGGCTTTCCAGCAGCGGGGCGGCCTGTGCGCCGACCCACCCGATGCCGGCGGGCTTCCGGGGGAAGGGCTGGCTGCCCACCACGGCGACGCGATGCCCGGCCTTTGCCAGCAGAGCGGCGGCGGTACTCCCGGCCGGTCCGCTTCCCACGATCAGCACATCATAGTTCATAGGTCACTGTGCCTGGTCCTGCAGGCAAATGCAGGGCCGAAACCTCCAACGAAGCGCGGGCCGACGAGGGCGCGCCTCGACAGGAATGCAAAACCATTCTGACCCCGGCGGGGCGGGCTCGCCACGTGTTCAAGCCGACCGTCGCGAGCGATCGTTCTAGTCTAATCCAGGTCGACAATCAACATGCGTCGGTCCTGGAACACCGCCTGATGATGGATGCCGCCGGCCCTGGCCAGCGCAATGGCCTGGTGAAAGTCGGCGGCGATGTGCTCGGGACGGTGAGCGTCGGATCCGAACGTGACGGCCTGTCCGCCGAGTGCGGCGTAGCGGGCGATGACCGAACCGTCCGGCATGGGCCGGCCGATGCCGGATCGGATGGTTGACGTGTTCACCTCCGGCACGAGGCCGGCGTCCAGGCAGGTGCGGAGGATGTCGTCCACCAGGTCTGTTCCGACGCCCGGCACGTCGTCATCGAAGAATCGGTACGTGTAGCGCCGGACGAGGTCCAGGTGTCCGAGTACGTGGAAGACCGGCCCGTGCTGGCGAGCCAGGTCACGTGCCCAGCCTGCCGCTTCCAGCACGGTTTCGAGATAGACGCGGACTCCCGTGCGTGGATCCAGGTCTGTCCAGTCTTCGGGACGGTGTAAAGCGCCGCGTTGCGTCCAGTGCACGCTCAGCATGACCAGGTCGAACGCGTGCCGGGCCAGGTGGTCCAGAATGAAACCCTCATTCCGCGGCTGATAACAGACTTCGATCCCCTTGCCGATGTGGAGTTGATGGCCGTACTTGCGGCGCAGCCACGCCAGATCGGCGGAGTAGCGTTCGTCATTGTAGCGACACAGTTGCCACTCGTTGGGGTGGGTGTCGAAGTGCTCGGTGAAGGTCAGGCCCTGCAGGTCGAGTTCGATCGCCCGGCGCACGTTGTCCTCCGGGTCGGTTTCGCAGTCAAACGAATGCCGGGAATGAAGGTGCTGGTCGAATCGCATCATGAGACAGTCTACGAAAAGGGTCGCGGGGCGGTCCAGTGGACTGCCGATGCGGTTTTTCCCCCTCGCCGTTCCCGGGGCTTGGCGGAGACGGGCGGTGGCAGTAGGATATGTGCATCGCGCGGTCGAGTCCGGGCCGCTCACCGGCGCATGTGGATGAATCCTGTCTTCGGAGAGACCCCGATGCCACAAACGACGCAGTTTTCCGTCTTTACGGCGAACAAACCGGGTGTGCTGGCAGAGATCTGTCGCACAATGGCCAGGGAGAAGATCAACATCACGGGCATGTCCATGATGGACGCCGCGGAGAGCGGGGTTCTGCGACTGATCACGGACAAGCCGGACAGCGCCCGGCTGGCGTTGCAGCGCATGAACGTCCCCATGACGGAGACGGACGTTCTGGCCGTCACATTGCCCAACCGCGTCGGGGCCGTGGCCGACGTGTGTGAGCGACTATCCAACGCCCATGTCCACATTGCGTACATGTACGCGACCACCGGAGGCCGAGGCGCCAACGCCACGGTCATTTTCAAGGTCAGCGATCTGAAGAAGGCGGTTCGGGCGATCGAAGCGCCGGGCAGGCTCTCCACGGGGAAAGACATGAAGATCAAGCTCCGGCACCCCCGCTTGGCCCGTCGGCGATAGGTCGCAGCGGGGGTCGGCCTCGGGGCGGCTTGCATCGGTCTGGTGGGCTCCTATGATGGTCGCCATGACCGCCAGTCATCATGACGAGACAGGCGTGGAATCGCTCACCACGGTTCGGTCCGAAGCCGCGTTCCGGGCCGCCCGCGACGTGATGCCCGGGGGGGTCAGTTCGCCCGTCCGGGCGTTTGGCGCCGTGGGCGGCGTCCCGCGATTCATCGCCAAGGGGGCCGGCGCCGTTCTCACCGACCTGGACGGGAACTCGTACACAGACTACGTCGGATCCTGGGGCCCGCTGATCCTCGGCCATGCGGATGAGCGCGTGGTGGCGGCCATCAACAAAGCGGCCGCCAAGGGGTGCAGCTTCGGTGCTCCGACGGAAGCGGAAATCCGGCTGGCCGAACTGGTGATCGCACGCGTGCCCGGCATTGAGATGGTGCGGTTCGTCAACTCCGGGACGGAAGCCACCATGAGCGCGGTGCGCCTGGCCCGCGGATTCACGGGGCGGGACGCGATTGTCAAGTTCGAGGGGTGCTACCACGGCCACGTGGATGCCTTGCTGGTGAACGCGGGTTCCGGGCTGCTGACGTTCGGCATTCCGTCCTCGCCCGGCGTGCCCGGCGCCGTGACGGCGGACACCCTCGTGCTGCCATACAACAATCTGATCGCGGCAAAGGAGCTTTTTGCAGAGCACGGCAAGCGGATCGCGGCGGTGCTGGTGGAGCCCATTGCCGGTAACATGGGCTGCGTGCCGCCGGCGGAGGGGTTTCTGGCCGGGCTGCGGAGCCTGTGCGATCAGCACGGCGCGCTGCTGGTGTTCGATGAGGTGATGACTGGTTTTCGGGTGGCCCCGGGCGGCGCCCAGCAGCTTTATGGCGTTCAGCCAGACTTGACATGTTTGGGGAAGGTGCTGGGCGGCGGTCTGCCGATGGCGGCCTACGGCGGCCGGCGGGAGATCATGGAGCAGGTCTCGCCGCTGGGGCCGGTCTACCAGGCTGGAACTCTCTCGGGCAACCCGTTGGCGACGGCGGCCGGTATTGCCACGCTTGAGGCGCTGGCCGAGCCGGACGTGTATGAAACGCTGGAGGCCCGGTCGGCTCGACTGGCCGAAGGGCTTTCCGAGGCGGCCCAGGCGGCGGGGGTTTGCGTTTCCCAGACGCGTGTGGGCAGCATGTTGTGCGTGTTCTTTACGGAGGGGCCGGTGACGGACCATGCCTCCGCCGTGCGGTCGGACACCAAGGCTTATGCGCGGTATTTTCACGCCATGCTGGAGCGAGGGGTATACCTGGCTCCCTCCCAGTACGAGTGCATGTTTGTGTCGTTGGCGCACACGGATGAGTTGATCGAGAGTACGATTCAAGCTGCGGACGAGGCGTTTGACGAAGTCGCCCGTGGCTGATCGAGCCCATGGAAGCGGTCGAAAGGACAGCAGCATGAACAGCGATTTCTCCGGTCGAAGCACGAAGC
>CAZBFW010000432.1:0-4407 GCA_964491135.1 uncultured Phycisphaeraceae bacterium
CTCCTACACTCTTTCCCTACACGACGCTCTTCCGATCTGGCGGCATTCACCACCTGGACACCCTGACCAAGAGCGACGACTACTGGTATAGCGCCAGCATCGGGCCCGCCGCGGATGACCGGATCAAGCCGGACCTCTGCCACTTCTACGACTCCATCCGCACCACCACCACCGGCAGCGGATACACCAGTAACTTCGGCGGAACCAGCGGGGCCACCCCCATCGTCGCCGGCCACTTCGGTCTGTTCTTCCAGATGTGGGCGGACGGCCTGTTCGGCAATCCGACCGGCGGGCGGGCGGTGTTCGTGGAGCGGCCGCACAGCGCCACGGCCCGCGCCGTCATCTTCAACACCGCCAGCGCATACTCCTTCTCGGGCACGTCCCACAACCTGACCCGGACGCACCAGGGCTGGGGTCTGCCCGACCTGCAATACCTTTACGACCGGCGAGACAACATCCGGGTCGTCGATGAAACGGACATTCTGCTCCCGTTCGAGACGGCCACGTACGAGCGAACCATCGTCCCCGGCCAGCCCTACAACAACGAATTGCGGGTGACGCTGGTCTACACGGACTACTACGGCACCACCTCATCCAGCCTGCACCGGATCAACGACCTTTCGCTCCGGGTCACCTCGCCCGGCGGCACCGTCTACTACGGCAACAACGGGCTGCGCAGCGGCAACTGGTCAACGTCCGGCGGATCGTCCAACACGATCGACGTGGTGGAGAACGTCTTCATCTCCGCACCCGCGGCCGGGCAGTGGACCATCGAAGTCATCGCGGACGAGATCAACCAGGACGGACATCCGGAGACGCCGGGCGTGCTCGACGCCGATTACGCGCTGGTCATCACGGGCGGAGGCGAGGACTGCAACGGCAACGGCGTGGCGGATGCGGTCGACATTGCCCAGGGCACGAGCGCCGACTGCAACGAGAACACCATTCCCGACGAGTGCGACATCGATCGAGGGCGAAGCCTGGACTGCAACGAAAACGAAGTGCCCGACGAATGCGACCTCGCCGACGGCACCAGCATCGACTGCAACGGGAACGACATACCCGATGAGTGCGACATCGCCCAGGGACTGGCTTTTGATTGCGACGAGAACCTCATTCCCGATGAGTGCCAGCCGGACTGCAACGGGAACGGCACGGCCGACGCCTGCGAAATCCTGGGCGGCTCGCTCACGGACACCAACGGCAACGGCGTGCCCGACACGTGCGAGGTGGCGCCGAAATTCGAGGCGGGATTCACCACGGCCAATCACGTTGCCAGGACGGTGACTCTGCAGAACACCTACACGGATCCGGTCGTGGTCTGTACGGGCCAGTACTTCTTCAACGGCAAACGGATGATCCCGCGGGTAAGCAACGTGACCGCCGGCAGCTTCGACCTGCGCCTGGCTGATCCGACGAATCCGTCGCAGACCTACTCCATCCAGGAGGTCGTCGGCTACTGGGTCATGGAGCAGGGCGTCACGGAGCTCAGCGGCGTGAAGATGGAAGCCTGGAAGTACACCTCCACCGTCACCGACGGCAACGGCGACTGGACGGGCGAACCGCGGCGCTACTGGCGGCAATACGACGATCCGGTCGTGCTGGGCCAGGTGATGAGCAGCAACGATGCGTGGTCCGTCTTCTGGACACAAGGCCTGCAGACCGATGACGCCCCGTCGCCCCACAACCTGCGCACCGGCAAGCACACCGGGGCCACCGGCCTGGACCGTCTGAACGAAACGGTCGGCGTGATCGTGTTCGAAAGCGTGACCGGCGGGAGCCTGGCCGGCATCCCGTTCGAGGCCTGGGTCGGACCGGCTGCAGTCGAGGGACTGCTGCACGGCACGCCGGCGTATACGGCCTACACTCTCCAGACCCCGATGACCGCTCCGCAGTTCGTGGCCGTTGCCTCCATCGCCGGTTTGAAGGGCAGCACGGGCGCCTGGGTGCAGCGGCACGGCCAGGCCGGGTCAGGAGCATCAACGTACCTCCTGCTGTCACTCGATGACGATCTCGACCGAAAGCACACCACGGGCGAGCAGGTGGCGTACGCATTGCTCCAGAGCAGTCTGGTCTGGCCGCGCGTGCCGGACTTTGACGCAGACGGCGACGTGGACCTGAAAGACTTCGCGGCCTTCCAGGGCTGCTACGGCCAGCCGGCCTCCGGCACGTGCCTCGCGGCGGAACTGACCGCAGACGGCATCATCGACGAGGCCGACGTGCCCGTCTTTCTGAACCAGATACAGGGCCCGGGCCTGTAGCGTCCGCCCTTACGGGGACGTTCCCGGCCTGTATGGCTTCCAGCCGTGTTCCGGGGGCGCACAACCATCGCGCTTGGGCAGGACTCCCTGGCTCACGGTGTATCCTTTAATTCCGCCGTCACCAGCAGCGTCGCGATCTTCTTCGGCGGCACCGTCAGCGAGAGGCAACGACCTTCGGGCTTCCATTCCGGCCCCGGCTCCTCGGCCAGGGACGCGGTGCGAACGGCCGTCACGGGAAACCCGAAATGCAGGACGCCATGACGAGGCCGGATGTCCGCGTTGAACAGCCGAATCAGAATATCGCCTGACCGCTCCGCCTTCTTGGTGGCCGTCACCACCAGGCCCTCCCCCTCCAGCCGAATGAGACTATGTTCCTCGGGAAGCGCTCCTCCAGTCACGGCCACCTGGGCCACTCGCGGCGAGCTGGTGCAACGTTGCGCCCAGTTCAGGACATCTGCGGCAATCGCGTCCCCGGCGTGGGGAAGAATCGCGTAGCGGAACTCCTGTGGGCCGGGACACTGCACGCCCGTGTCCGGCAGCACCTGCCGCTTCTCTTCGGAGACCTGCAGCCGGATCGGAAACGACCGGACCAGCGACAGGGCAATCGCCCGCCGGTCGTCGTCGAAGACCTCGTACTCAAAGAGCCCCTCCGTCAGAACGGCCAGGCCGGCCTGCCCGTCGCTCAGATCGACCACGCTGTGCATGGGCGCGGTGCCTCGGAATGGCTCGATCCAGCCCCGGTCGTCCGGGTGCGCGATGGGGCGCTCCACCAGGTCGAAATGCGTGTCTGCCCGGACAACGTCGGTCTTGAGGTGAGTCGGGAAGATGGCGCGAAGCCAGTGATCCCGCACGCAATTGTCAAATGCCGTCCGGATGAAAAGCCGTGGATCGCCCCGGCGCAGCTCGTAATCCGTGTCAACGACGAACGGAACGCGGGTCTCGCTTCGTTTCAGGCCGTCCGGGCAGTCGGCCGGCAGTGCCAGCTCATTCCGCACTCGGACCGCGGCGGAAACAGGACCGTTTTCGATCCGCGTGACATGTGTCCTGCCGCCGGCGGTCGTGAATACCTCGTCCTCCTGCGGCGGCTCGTGACTCCAGGCATTGCCGGCCTCGCCCTGGTCGTGGTAGGCGTTCAGCCCGCGATACCACCGGCCGGTCGGCTTGTGCAGGGCGTCCACCGATCCATCCGGCCGGATGTCCACGCGGAGATACTCGTTCTCAAGCGACCGGCCGTCGGGCTGGGCCAGATGGGATGGGGCAACCGGCGTCTGCTTTGCCGGACGAACCGTGTAAGCCCGGTACCCCAGCGCAGGCAAGTCGGGGAACGCCGCCTTCAGTCGGAAGCGGCGAACATCGGCATACGTCGGCACGTCCCACTTGCTGTCCACAAACAGCGAATCGTCCGCCACATCGACCACCTGGGCCGGGCAGGGCTGGCCGTGTCCGTCCACGATCTGCACCGCGGCCGGTGCATCGGTCGCCGGCCATGCCACCTCCACCTCCAGCACCTCGTTTCGCGGTAGCGCCAGTGGATTGAACACGAGCACCCGGATGTCGCCCGGTTTGCCGCCGCCCAGGTTCGCGGCCACGTGCGTCATGGCGTCCGTGGTGCAGGTGTCGGCCAGATCCAGGCACTGGCGGTACCGATATTCCATGTCCTGGCAGACCGAGTCCGGCGCGCAGCCGGCATTTGCATCATGCGTGTGGTTGCCCAGCAGGAACCGCCACGCGCGGTCCAGGGCAACAGTCGGGTACTCCCGACCGAGCACGCGTGACAGCACCGACAGCGGCTCCGCCTCGCCGACCAGGGCGTTTTCCGCACGCGTATTGAGCACCTTGAGGCAGGTTCGAGCCGAGATTGTGGACGGCAGCAGGTACGTCCAGAACCCTTCCTTCAGGTTCATCCGGCGTTCGCCGGTCAGCCGAACCGCCTTCGCCGGGTCCAGCGATTCGCGAACCCGCGCCATGAAATCCTCGAGGTTCGACACGCGGATGTCATATCGTCCTTTGAACGCCGCGGCGGCTCGTTCGACGATGTCGGCGTCTTTCGGGTGCAACACGGACACGTCGTGTCCGTGCATGGCCAGGAAAAGCCCCGTAGCGCTGTCCGGCCCTTCGAGTTCGAGCATCGCCTCCAGCGCCGGCA
>CAZBFW010000433.1:0-4406 GCA_964491135.1 uncultured Phycisphaeraceae bacterium
ACGAGAAGCGCATTCTCTTCGCGATTCCCTGGGGCGAGCGGGTCATCCTGGGCACCACGGACACGGACTATGACGGGATGATCGAGGACGTTCAGACCGCTCCTGAGGATACGCAGTACATTCTCGACATCGTCAACGACGCCTTTCCGGACGCCGCCCTGGGGCCGCAGGATGTCATCGGCGATTGGGCCGGCCTCAGGCCGCTGATCGCCGATCCCCATGGGAACCCGTCGGACATCTCGCGATCACACGAGATTCGCTCTCCCGCACCCGGGTGGTGGGACGTGGCCGGTGGCAAGCTCACCACGTATCGGCTGATGGCCGAACAGACAGTGGACCGAATCGGCCGGTACATCGGGCGGAAGATCCGTCCCTGCACGACGGGCAGGGCTCCGCTGGTGCGTGCCGAGGAGGCGGCCGGCGTCAGCGGCATCGTTCCGCCGCCCGTCAGCCGCGACGTGGTCCGGCATTGCTGCCTGAATGAATGGGCCGTGCACCTGAATGACGTCATGACCCGGCGTACAAGCTGGCGATTCTACTACCGCGACGCGGGTGAAACGGCCCCACGGGTCGCCCGGTGGATGGCCGATTCGCTGGGTTGGGATGAGGAACGCATTGCCCGGGAGGTCCGCCGCTACGCCGAGGGCACTGCAAACGGCGGCAACCGCCGCGCCGGCACGGCCTGTACGCTGTAGCATCGTGCGTCCAGACACGCACCTGTTTCCGAGCCATCGTCTCTTGAACCCATCCGCGCATCGGAATAGGATGCCCTATTCGCGTTTTCGGGCAAGGCAGGTCCGCCAGGGGCCGGGAAATGGCGGTTATAGGACCGCCGGGATGCCAGGTGCGGGTCAGAACGTTACACAATTCGAATTGTCGGCGGTCAACGGAACGCGTTGTGCTTCTGGCCGGGTGTTTGGTTGTCGCACTGGCCGAACCCGCGCAGGCCTACATCGGACCGGGCGCGGGGTTCGCCGTCCTGTCGTCGGCGCTGGTGATCCTGACCGCGATGCTGTCGGCCATTCTCACGCTGTTCACCTGGCCGGCACGATGGGTGATCCGGGCGATCCGCGGCCGGCGGGCGTTTGCCCGGGCGAAGGTTCGTCGGGTGGTGTTTGTCGGGCTGGACGGCATGGACGCCGGGCTGGTCGAGCGGTACATGGAAGAGGGCCGGCTCCCGAACCTGGCCGCCCTGCGGAAGAGAGGATATTACAGCCGGCTGGGCACGACGCTGCCGGCCATCACGCCGACGGCCTGGTCGTCGTTTCTGACCGGCACGAATCCGGGCAAGCACAACATCTTTGACTTTCTCACGCGCGACAAGCGGAGCTACCTGCCGATGCTCTCCTCGGTGCAGATCTCCGGCGGCCGCAAGCCGAGCATCCGCCTGTTGCGCAAAGGCAAGCCGTTCTGGAACATCCTGGGCGAGCACGGTATCTTCAGCAACATCATCCGGGTGCCGATCACGTTTCCGCCGGAGCGGTTCCGGGGGGTGCTGCTGTCGGCCATGTGCGTGCCGGACGTGCGGGGCAGCCAGGGGACGTTCTCGTTCTACACGACGCGTCCGCGTGATGAGGCCATCTACGAGGGCGGCGAGCAGGTGCAGGTCACGCGGGAGGGCAATCGCATCAGGTCCGAGCTGGTCGGCCCGGAAATCGAGCGGAACGGCAGCAAGGTCACGCTTCGCGCGCCGTTTTCGGTGGACATTGACGACGGCAGCGAACGGGCCACCGTGACCGTTGGCGACACGAGCCTTACGCTGGACCGGCGACAGTTCAGCCCGTGGATCACCGTGACGTTCGACGGCGGGTTCCGCCGGAAGGTGCGCGGCATCTGCCAGTTCCAGCTGCTCCAGACCCAACCGCACTTTGAGCTGTACGTCTCGCCGATCCAGATTGACCCGGAGAATCCCGCGTTTCCCATTTCGCACCCCACCGTGTTCAGCATGTATCTCTCCAAGAGCCAGGGCAAGTTCGCCACGCTCGGCCTCGCGGAGGACACCTGGGCCCACAACGAGTGCATCCTGGAGGACCCCGGCTTTCTGCACCAGTGCACGGAGGCGGACGAAGAACGCGAGCGCATGCTCATGGATGCCCTGGACAAGGTGAGCCAGGGCCTGGTGGTGTGCGTTTTTGACAGCACCGACCGGGTGAATCACCAGTACTGGCGGTATCTCGACCCCAGGCACCCGGCCCGGCACGGCTTCGGCGACGAGAAGCTCGCCACGGCCATTCCGGACCACTACGCCCGGATCGACGCCATGCTCGGCCGCGTGCTGCAGCGATGCGACCGCCCGGACACGGTCGTGATGATCCTGTCCGACCACGGGGCAACGTCATTCCGTCGCGGCATCGACGTGAACCGGTGGCTCATCAACAACGGCTACATGGCACTCAAGCCGGATGCGAAGCCCGGCGCGCGGTACCTCGTCAATGTCGACTGGTCGCGGACGCGGGCGTACGCGAGCGGCCTGGCCGGCATCTACCTGAACCTCAAGGATCGGGAGGGCCAGGGCATCGTCGAGCCGGGCGAAGAGGCCGACCGCCTGCGCGACGAGCTCTGTGAGAAGCTCCGCGGGCTGAAAGATCCCCAGACCGGCGAGACGGCCATCCTGGAGGTCTACAACAGCCTGAAGTACTACCGCGGACCCTTCAAGGAAGAGGCCCCGGACCTGATGGTCGGGTACAACGAGGGATACCGCGTCTCCTGGGAAGCGGCCATCGGCGACATCACGGACCAGGTTTTTGCGGACAACCACAAGGCGTGGAGCGCCGATCACTGCGTGGACCCGCGGCTGGTGCCCGGCATCCTCTTCTGCAACCGGAAGATCGAGGCCGAACGTCCGCGCATCCTGGACCTGGCCCCGACCACGCTGGACCTGTTCGGCGTGGACGTGCCCAAGCACATGGACGGCCACGTGCTGAACGTCTCAATCAACCAGCAGACAGGATCCGCAGGCTGACGACATGAGTTCGAGAGTCTCGACATTTCGATCCGGCCGTTCGTCGCTTCGTTGCGGAGCCGCCTTCCTGCTCGGCATCCTGTCCGTTCTCGCCGGCTGCGACCGCCAGCCACAGGCCCACAAGACTTCCGTCATCGTCCTCGGGTTCGACGGCATGGACCCCGCCCTCACCGAGAAGATGATGAACGAGGGCCGACTGCCGAACTTCGCCCGCCTGCGGGACATGGGCAGCTTCGGGCCGTTGCAGACGGTCATTCCTCCGCAGAGTCCCGTCGCCTGGGCGACGTTTGCCACGGGCCTGAACCCCGGCGGGCACGGCCTGTTCGACTTCATCCACCGCGACCCGAACCCGCCGCCGCCGAGCCCGCCGATCTCGCCGTACTCCGCGATGGCGCGCACGGTCGAGGACCGGCCGTGGTACGCCAAGCCGTTCATCGCCGTGCTGGGTGAGTCCATCGAGTGGGGTGACTACAACATCCCCCTGGTGTCGGCCCGGCACGAGCTGCTGCGGCACGGAACGCCGTTCTGGCAGTACCTGACGGAGGCCGGTGTGCCCGCCGCGGTCTACCGGCTGCCCGCGAATTTTCCGTCCGTCCACATGCAGGGCACCTCGTTCCGCGCGTTGACCGATATGGGCACACCCGACCTGAGCGATTCCGTGGGCGGGAACTTCACGTTCTACAGCAGCGACAAGGATTTCAACTTCCGCCGCAGGATCGACGGCGGCGATGCCTACCCCGTTCAGGTAATCAACGGCATGGTGCTGCCCGAGCGCGCGGTGCTGACGGGAACCGTGAAAACCGTCCTGTCTTCGACGGAGTTCATCCTGCCCGGCTGGCACGCGCTGGAACCGCGGATCGACGGGTTTGCCGGATGCGTGGCCGTCGCCAGCCGTGGGTCCGGCCGGGGCGAGTGCATCCGCCGGATACGCTCGTTGGACCCTGCCACACGCACCATCACGCTGGAAGCTCCGTTCGACTTTGATCTCAAGGCCGAGGCCCTGGTCAAGGTGTTCACGCCGTGCAAGTTGTACGGCCCCGCGAACACCACTGTGAATGCGAAGGAAAAGCCGGCACTCGAAGCCAACTGGACCGCCTACGTGGATCCCGACCAGCCGGCGGCCTGCATCGAGATCGGCGGCCGGCGCGTCGTGATGCGCGAGGGTCAGTGGAGCGAATGGCAGCCCATCGAGTTCCCCATGGCCTACGGACTGACGGCGCCGGCCCTGCTGCCGCCGGTCCCCGCGATGTGCAGGCTCTATCTGCGCCGCGTGCGGCCGACCTTTGAGCTCTACGTGTCGCCGATCAACTTCGACCCGTTCGAGCCGGCCATCACGTTCTGCTCGCCGGATGACTTCTCCGCCGAGGTCGCCGGCGCGATTGGCCGGTACTACACGCAGATCGGAAGAGCACACGTCTGAACTCCAGTCACCGCTCATTATCTC
>CAZBFW010000434.1:0-3222 GCA_964491135.1 uncultured Phycisphaeraceae bacterium
GGGTTGACGGCTTCGGCATCCGGACCGACGATTCGGCTGCTCGCCAGACGGTCAGGAACACAAGGAGACGCAAAATGCGCCGCGGAAACCTCAGCACGTGTGGGCGCGTTCACTGGCGCGCGGTGTGGTGGATGCCGATGGCCGGACTGCTGCTGTCGGCCGCCGGTTGCCTGGAGCCGCAGCAGCCCTCCACGGTGGACCAGCAGATCGCCGAGCAGGTGACACCCGTCCGGCAGGCGGCCGACGAGGCCCGGGCCGCGGTCGAACAGACGCGGCAGCAGCTTTCCGAGCAGATCGCGGGGTTGCAGACCGAGGTGGCGACCGAGCGACAGCGCATCGACGAGCTCAAACGGCAGATAGAATCGGCAGAGGCCGCGCTGGCCCGGTTCGAAGCGATGGACCTGCCCGCGGCGTTGCAGGCCCTTCAGGCCGCCCGGGCGGACCTGGATCGGCTGGCCAGTGACGTTCAATCCCGCATGGAAGCGACGGACCAGGCCCTGGATGCCGCGGCGAGGGATCGGCGAATGCTGGCCGGTGCCGATGCGGAGCTTCGGGCTTATGTGGATTCATCGTTCAAGACGCTGGACAGCCAGTCTGCGCAGGCGCGTGATTCGCTCCGCGCCACGTTGACGGACCGCATCGAGCAGGAGAAGAACGCCACGCAACTGGCCGTTCGTACGGTGGAGAACACCGTGCAGGCCGGTTCCGCGCAGATCGCCCTGGCCATCCAGTTGCTGCGGGAATCGCTGGACGCGGAGCAGCAGTCGCTGGCCGGTCGGCGTCAGCGGGTGCGGGAGATTCTGGCCGGCCTGGACCGCCAGTTTACCGCGGAGGGCGTTCAGAACCCCAATGAGCTGGCGTCCCTGTATTTCCGGGAGGCGATCGCTCTGCACGAAGAGTACCTGGAGCAGCCGGAGAACACGCGTCGGCTGGACGACGCGCTGCTGAACTATCGCAAGGGTCTGGCGCTGCGCCCGGACGACGCGGAGATGCACTTCCAGCTTGCCCGGCTTCTGATGGAGGTGGATCGGCCTTCGGAGGCCGAGCCCCACTTACGCTACTACCTGAGCCACGGCAACCAGGTCAAGAACCTCGACCAGGCCCGCCAATGGCTCGGCGACCAGTGACCCGCGCTCCGACGACCCCCGAACCCCGACCCCCGCGCCCTGGATCCCTGGATTCCTGGATCCCTCGATCCCTCCTAAAAAATGAAATCCGTCCGCAGGAACTTCGAATGCCGTCCTGACACGATGCCGGAAATCAACTCCTCGTTGATGTCCGTGGTCTTCGCCGCCACCAGGCTGCGGATGCTGAACACGCGAAGGGCGTCCGAAACGCTCAACGTGTTCTCGGCCGAGTCCTTGCGACCGGTGAAGGGGAATACGTCCGGGCCGCGCTGGCACTGGCTGTTGATGTTCAACCGGCAGAACTGGTTCACCAGCGGGTCAATCAGCCGGCTCAGGGACTCCGGCTCCGTGCCGAACAGCGCCGCCTGCTGCCCGTGCGGCGAGTTCAGCACCCACTGGATCACGTCGGATTCATCCTCGTACGACAGAATGGGCACCACCGGGCCGAACTGCTCCACCTGGCAGATCGGCATCTCGGGCCGGCAGGGATACAGCACGGCCGGGTAGAACAAGGTATGGTCGATCGTGCCGCCGCCGGCGTTCACGATCTTCGTCCCGCCGGACAGGGCCTCGTCCACCAGCCCGCGCAGCCATCGCGGCTTGCCCGACTCCGGCAGCGGCGTGATCTGCACGCCCTCTTCCCACGGCATTCCCACCACGCGATTGCCCACGGCCTCCGCAAACCGCTCCACGAACGCATCCGCCACCGACCGGTGGACAAAGATGATCTTGATGGCCGTGCAGCGCTGCCCGTTGTAGGAAAGGGCGCCGGTCACGCACTCGCGGACGGCCAGGTCCAGATCGGCGTGGGGCAGCACGACGCCCGGGTTCTTGGCTTCCAGTCCGAAGACGCAGCGCAGCCGGTTGGGTCGCGGATGCTGATGCTTGAGGATGCCGGCCACGCGGGCCGACCCGATGAACGCCAGCACGCTGATCATGCCGCCGGTCATGAGCGGGCCGACCACCGTCGCCCCGTCTCCATAGACCGTGTTCACCACGCCCGGCGGGAACGACCGGGCAAACGCCTCCAGCAGCGGGGCGTGCAGCAGCACGCCGTGCTTGGGCGGCTTGAAGATGACCGGGTTGCCCATGATGATCGCCGGGATGAGCGTGGTGAACGTCTCGTTGAGCGGGTAGTTGAACGGGCCCATGCAGAGCGTCACGCCCAGCGGGCTGCGGCGAATCTGGGCCAGGAAGCCGCTCTCCAAAGCGAAGCGCGAGCCCGCCCGGTCCAGCTCCTTCAATGCGTGGATGGTCGCCGCGATGTACTCGACGGTGCGGTCGAACTCGTTGCGGGCGTCGGGCAGGGTCTTGCCGATCTCCCACATGAGCAATCGGACCACCTCGTCGCGCACCGCCTGCATGCTGGGGATGAAGGCCTCGACGCAGCGGATGCGGTCGGCCACGGACATCGTGGGCCACTCGCCGCAGCCGTTGTCCCAGGCCCGCACCGCCGCATCCTCGGCCTGGCGGCTCTGATCGGCCGTCATGAGCGGGTAGTGCCCCAGGGCGTAGGGGGTTGTCTGCCCGCTTTCCCGGATACAGACCGGTGAGAGCACCTCCTCGCACGGCCCGTCCCAGGTCCGGACCTGCCCGTCGATGAGATAGCGGGCTCCCTCCGCGTAGTACTTCACGCGATGGACGTCGGGGACGGCACTGGCGGTCGGAAACACCGGCGCAGGAGCGGCAACGCGCGTGGGCATGGAAGATCCTCCATGAAAAGCGCCAACGATGGTAGCGCCGGGCCGACCCGGCGACAAGGGCGCGCCGGTGACGTGCGTGGCATCGGGTCCGGATGGCGGGTCCGGAGCAGCGGATGCGGGCAGGGTGCGGCGTTGCGAAGAAGACAGACCGAGGACATGACCGCTTGCTCTTGGTGGGGGCCGGCCATTCTGTTAAAATCGTGGCCTCGTCAGCTTATCACCGCCCGATGGGACATCATGAAGGGATTCGACCAATGACTTCTGCGACGTTCGCACGCTGCATGCCGACGCTTGTGTTTGTTTCATTCATTCTGGGATCCTCGCCTGGACTGGGACAGGCGCCCGAGCCGTCCTCATCGCCTCCCTCGGCGACCGCCATTCATCAGGCGATC
>CAZBFW010000434.1:3232-4401 GCA_964491135.1 uncultured Phycisphaeraceae bacterium
AGGGGGACCTCGAGCAGCTCAAACGGCTCCTGCAAAAAGGCGGTGACGTCAATGCTGCTGGTTCGGACGGACGGGCACCGTTGCACGTGGCTGCCGCCGGCGATGACGTCAAGCTGGCGGAATTCCTGATCCGCCACGGCGCGGACGTCAACCGGCGCGGTCCAGACGGTCAGAGTCCTCTTCACGTGGCGTGTGAGAGTTATGCGGACGCGGTGTTGAAGCTGTTGCTTGCTGCTCAGGCTGACGTGAAGGTGCGGGATGACGAAGGCAACACACCGTTGCATGTCGCGGCAGGCGCGGATAGCACCAGCCTGGTTGTGCGACTGCTGGCGAGCGGGGCCGAGGTCAACGCGCCGGACGCGTCGGGCCAGACGCCGCTTCACATTGCCTCACTTGCTGCGCGACGTTGCGTGGTCCAGCGCCTGCTGGCTGCAGACGCCGAAGTCAACGCGAAGGATGAATACGGGATCACCCCGTTGCATCTGGCCGCGTCCGCGGGCTCGGCGGCCACTGTGCAACTGCTTCTGCTTCACAAGGCGGATGTGAACGCTCGGAATGTCGATGACCAGACCCCCGTCCACATTGCGGCCAATTCCGGTGCGACGGACGTCGTGAGGATGTTGCTCGCCCATGGTGCCGATGCCGGCGCCCGTGATGATGCCGGACGCACGCCGTTGCTGTTTGCCGCCCATGGCGGCTACCGTGAAATCGCGGAAGTGTTGCTCGAGAAAGGAGTTGACGCCGATGCCCAAGACGCCGCCGGGAATGCGCCGCTGCCACTCGCGTTGATGCGTCGCCACGCGGAGGTTGCTGCGCTGCTGATCGCCCGCGCATCCGATCTGAAAAGACGAGGCGAAGGAGACCAGACTCTGCTTCACGACGCGGCCGGGGCCGATCTGCCCTCTGTTGTGGAGCTGCTGATCACCAAGGGCGTGGACGTGAATGCCAGGGATCGGTGGGGCTGGACGCCCCTGCACCGTGCCGTTCGAGACGGCGCCGACAGCGCCGTGGAGGCGCTTCTTCGTCATGGAGCCGATGCGAAAGCGAGGGACACGACGGGGAAGTCACCACTGCATTGGGCGGCAAGGCTCGGCAGCACAGACGCGGCACAGACGCTGCTGTCCAAAGGAGCCGATGTCAACGCTCCGGATGAGGATGGACGCACGCCG
>CAZBFW010000435.1:0-3338 GCA_964491135.1 uncultured Phycisphaeraceae bacterium
TGCCGTGGAAGGTTGGCTGATCTGGGTTTCGGCGGCGATCCTGACGCTGGTCCTGACGTTGGCCGGCACGTTCAATCTGGCCCTGCGTCTGCCCTCCCGGCTGCGGATCGCGGAGGTGATGCAGAAGTACGGCCGGCAGGACGAGCTCGCCCGGCTGTTTCAGCACCGCGTGGGCCTGCACATGGCCACCGCCATCGTGCGGACGGCCGCCCTGCTGGCCGTGGTCATGGTGATTCTACGGCTGGTCGAAGACAGCGGGATCGCCGGCGAGGCCTGGCAGAACGGCGTCGCGTACGCGGTGTCGCTGCTGGTGGTGCTGGTGTTCGGCGTGGCGATCCCGACGGCGTGGGCCAAGTACGCGGGCGAGACGCTTCTGTGCGTGTGCCTGCCCGCGTTGCACGTGCTGCGTTACGTGCTGCACCCGCTCATCGCGTTTCTGCTGTTCTTTGACGAGGTCATCCGCCGCCTGGCCGGCGTACCGCAGGAGGACGCCCGCACGCAGGCGGACGAGATGGAGCGGGAAATCCTCAACGTGGTCAGCGAGGGGGAGGCCCAGGGCGCCTTCGACGAAGAAGAGAAGGAGATGATCGAATCGATCATCGACCTGCGCGACGCCCAGGTGGCGGAGATCATGACGCCGCGGACGGAGATCGAAGCGCTGCCCGCCGGGGCCACCCTGAGCGAGGTGAAGCGTCTCGTCATGGACAAGGGACACTCCCGCATCCCCGTCTACGAGGACACGATCGACCGCGTGCTGGGCATCCTGTACGCCAAGGACCTGCTGGCCATTGAGGAATCGGACGCCTTTGACGTTACGCGGGTCATGCGGCAGGCCCTGTACATCCCGGAGAGCAAGCTCATCCGCGACCTGCTGCACGAGTTTCAGGAGAAGAAGCTCCACATCGCCATCGTGCTGGACGAGTACGGCGGGACCGCCGGCCTGGTGACCATCGAGGACATCCTGGAAGAGCTGGTCGGTGAGATCGTCGACGAGTATGAGCCGGAAGAGCCGGAAGCCTTGCGCCGCATCGACGACCACACGGTGGAGGTGGACGCCCGCATGAGGATCGACGAGATCAACGACGAGCTGGACATCTCCCTGCCGGAGGAGGAGGACTACGAAACGATCGGCGGCTTCATGTTCAGCTCGTTGGGCCGCATCCCGGCTGTCGGCGAGACCTGGCAGCAGGACAACGTCCGCATCCAGGTGACGGCCGCCGAGCCCCGCCGCATCCACCGGCTGCGCATCTGCGTTGAACCCCGCCGTAACGGCGGGCGCGATGTCGCGGACAAGGAGCCCGCCCGGGATGCCGACCCGGCCGGCCGCAGCTAGACTCTCACTCCGCGCTGTGCTCGCAAGACGCGCGTCTGTTCCGGTCGCGTGTGAAGGCCGCCCGGGGCTTCCCCCGGCGCCGGCTTCAACCGGCTGCTCTCCGCAGGCAGCGCACAAGCCGGCCGAAGCCGGCTCCTCATCACAGGGAGGCGGGATTGTCGCTTTTACGCAGGATATGCCGACGCCCCGGTCCGGGCCGCCGTCGCTCGATCACCACCGGCCCCGGCGGCACCCGCCAACACGCCGGCGAAAGTTCCACGCGGTTCTTCCGCTGGACCTTTCCGCCGACAACCTTCGGCGTTGATTTGCGGCGTGGAGAACGCATGGTTCAGTGTCTCATCCGGCCAACACGATCGTCAGGCGAACTACTGGTTGAGCAGCGGGTGCTGGCCGGTCGCGCCCAGGTACGCGCCGATTGCCGCGTTAATCAATGACAGCACAAGTCCGATGACGCAAAGAACGATGCCGGCGGTCGCCATCCCGCTGGGACGCTGATTCCTGCTCATGATACCCAGGACCAGGCCCGGCACGGTCACCCCCAGCCCGATCAAGGGGCAGAACCAGAGAATGAGTCCGAGTATTCCGAGAACCAGAGAAGCAATGGCCTTCCCATCCGACGACGGCGGAGGGGCTGGCGGATACGGTCCATAGGGCGATTCGGATGGCGGCATGGGTACCTGAGACATTCGCAGTGCTCCTCTGCAAAGAACCTCACATTCCACTGACTACATGATCCAAAAAACGTCCGCGGGGCACGCTCCACCGGTTACCTATGGGCTGATGGTCGCGGGGGGCGGCACCGCGATGCGGAACGTGCGGATCTCGTACGACTTGAACGCGGCGGTGAGCGTTCGGCCTTCCAGCGAGACGGAGCCGGTCGCTTCCATATCCCGCTCCAGCAGGTCCACCTCGCGGGCCGACGTCGCGTCAAACCCCAGCTTGATCGTCGCACTGGCCGGCGTGCCCGCGCACTCGTACGCCCGGAGGATCACATCGTCGCTGTCCTCTGCGCGCTTCAGTGCGGTCACGATCACGTTGGCGGGCCCGGCCTCGCAACCGGCCCAAACCCCGGGTTGCGTGCCGGAGTCCGTCCGCCAGTCCACCACCAGCACGCGCATCGGCTTGTTGAACTCCCAGCCGGCGCGGACCACCGCGGCCTTGTCGAGCGGACCGGCGTGTTGCAGCCGGGCGTATCGCATTTGGTGCGTGCCGATGTCCGGCGTCGGATCGGGCGAGTAGGAGCTGCGCAGCAAGGTCAGCCGCACCGCGCCGTCCTTCACGTCATACGCGTGCTTGCAGTCGTTCAGAATCGTAACGCCGGCCTTGTCGTTCGACACGTTACACCACTTCAAGGCCACGTTCTCATGCCCGTCGTTCGGGCGGGCGATGTCGCCGAACGCGATGTCGTACGTGGCGGCCTGGGCCTCGACGCCCGTGGGGAAGGCCACCTTCAGCATGGGGCCGCCGTCCTTCTCGCTGCCGTACTGAAGCCACTCCACGGTGGTCTCAAAATCCACGCGCGGGCTGCCGGCATACGTGACGGTGTCCTGGAAAATCGTCGATCGGTCATGATGAAACCGCTGCCGCAGGCGGAACCGAACAGGCCCGCGCTCCAGCACCCGCGTCTCCCTCGGCTCGCCGACGACCGTTGTTCCGGCAAACTCGCCGACGGTCCAGGCGCTCATGCCGTGCGGGCGCTCCTGCAAAACGACGAACTCCGGCGGATTCGACACCGCCGGCGGGTCGGCGCCCTCCGAACCGGCGCCCGCCCCACCCCGGGGCCTGCCCACGGTGAACGCCTTGTATCCGGAACCCGGCACCGCCCGGGCCTCAAAGCACAGACGGACCGTCGCGACGTCGCCGTCCACACGACGCTCGATAATCTGCGTCGGCACGTTGCCCGACTCGTCGGCCCGCGGCAACGTCTCCATGCCGGCCGGCACGGTCAGCGTCGCGTCGACCACTTCCGTCCGCTCCCACGCCAGCGGGTTGAACACCACCAGGT
>CAZBFW010000435.1:3348-4388 GCA_964491135.1 uncultured Phycisphaeraceae bacterium
GAGCGGGCCGCGTCCGCTGAACTGGATCCCTCTCGCCAGCGTACGGCACGACCGGTCGAGAATGCCCTCGCCCCGTTCCAGCAGTCTCTCGTATACCTCGTGGCTGTACAGCGCGGACGGATGAATGAACGAGCCCGGCAGCGTGTCGTGATGATGGCTCCACAGAACGTCTCGCCACATCGCCTCAAACGAGTCACGCGGATAGGCGGGCCCGTGCAGACGGGCCATCGACGCGAACACCTCCGCCGTCTCCAGCAGCGACTCGCTCTGCCGGTTGTAACGCTTGACCCGGGAGTGGGTCGTGTAGCACCCCTCGAAGACCGGGTTCAGCTCGTCACGAATCGTGGGGATCGTCAAATCCTTCGCCCCTTCCGCCAGCCGTGTGAAGAACGCCTCCGCCGTCGAGAACTTGACGGCCGGCAGCAACCCGCGCTCCCGCAGCTTCAGGGCCGCCTCGATGTACTCGCGCGTCGGCCCGCCGCCGTGATTGCCCACGCCGTAGACCATCAGGTGGTCACGCGCATTCGTATTCGCGATGAACCGGGCCAACTCCCGCACCTTCTCGTCGTTCACCACGTCGTTGTACCAGCCGCCGGTGGCCGGCTCTTCGAAGGTCAGCACGCGCGACCCGTCCGGACCCTCCCACCAGAACAGCGGCACGCCCTTGCCCGCCCGGCAGAAGTAGTAGTAGTCCACACCGGCCTTTTTGAGGATCTGCGGCATCGTCCAGGCGTGGCCGAACGTGTCCGGCTCCCACCCCACGTTGCAGATACGCCCGAATTTGTTCTGAAAATACCGCTGGCCGTAGAGGAAGTGCCGCACGTGCGATTCCGGCGAAATCATGTTGTTGTCGCCTTCGCACCACCGGCCGCCCACAACCTCCCAGCGCCCCTCCCGCGCCCGGTCCAGGATCCCCTGGAACAGATCCGGGTGATGCTGCTCGGTGGCCAGGTACAGGGCCGCGCTGCTCTGGGAGAACGTGAACTCGGGGAACTCGTCCATGAACTTCAGCGCCTGGCCGAAGGTCTGCGGGATGATCT